>CAYHJH010000035.1:0-11593 GCA_964356605.1 uncultured Anaerolineaceae bacterium | reverse complement strand
TCTGCCGTCTCGGTCGTGGCCCGATCCAAGCGGCAGGTGAATTATATCGTAAAACCTATCGGAGGTTAGCCGTTCGAGCGCATAAAGGCCAGCAGGCCGCCGACGGCCTGGCTGACGGCTTCAACCGAGGCTTTCAGGTTGCCGGGAATGTCCATGCTGTGGTCCGCTCCTTCGATGATGGCCAGTTCAAAGGGCTTCTGGGTCTGCAGCTGCTCGAGCGCTTCGGGGGAATAGAAGCGATCGGCGGTTCCCATGGCCAAATAGGCCGGCTGCTGGGTCTTTACAAAAAGCGGATCAAAGAAGGGGGTGCCAAGCGCAGGCGTCAGATAGCCGGCCCGTGCAGAGGCCAGCTCAGCTTGGTTCACACATAAGTGGGCGACGATGCCAGCCCCGAGCGACTTACCGACCAGCCCAATTCGGGGGTACTCTCGGCCCGCCAGGACCGCCAGCACCGCCGACCGGCATTCCTTAATAAGACCCTCCAGACCGTCCTCGAGCGGCTCCTTCATCGCGGTCTGGAAGCCGTAACTGACGGCCAGCGTGTCCCATCCCTCGGCGCCGAGGATCTCACACGGGTAGTAGAGCAGCGGACCATCGACTCCGTAGTGGTTTCCGGGGAACGTGACCAGCAGCCCGGCCGCGGTCACGCTCTGCCGGTAGAACTTGTGAACCAGCGGGCGGCCGTCGGCGGTCTTTAGAGGGAGTGCCACGAGCTCAGGCATCGGAGCCACTTTCATCAGTCACAGTGCGGTGGCTTGACGCCTTTCGGGTTCTCATTTGCCAAGACCCGCTGGCGGAAAGCTCACGCAAGACAGCCCCACGCGGGCTACGGGATCCACCTCGGCAGGTACCCTCCTTCTACCAAGAGTCGTAGATTCGACTCTTCCAAGTCTGCGATCCAGATCTCGGGCGGCCGATTGAGGTCGGCAGAACTGAGCCGCATGAAGGCGAGCGAGGAGGAGTCGGGGCTCCAGGCAAACGAGGCATGGTTGAGTTCCGGATCCTCGGTTACTTGGCGAGGCTGGGTCCCATCCGCGCGCATCAGCCACAGCTGTCGGCCGGGAGTCCAACGCTCGTCGAGGTATCTGCGAGCGAAAGCAATCCACTCGCCGTCGGGCGAGTAAGCCGGCGAGGCGTCCTCCACCGATCCGAGGCTGAAATCCTCGACGAGGGCGGTCTCTGCCTCAACCCGAAACAGGTGGCTGAAGAACGCCGGGGCTGCGCCGCGGGTCTCCTCGTCGGGGAATACGATCTCCGGCAGCAGCAGGTAATCTCCGTCTGGCGACCAGGTACCCAGCAACCCGAGCCCGTTGGGGATCATGTTGATCGGCAGCAGGTCTTCGGGCCACATCAGTCCTACCGCCCGCAGCGAGCTGTTGTAAAAAGACAGCAGCCCGTTGGGGGACCAGATCGGTGAGCTGGTGACCTGCCCTGGCGGCGGAACTTGCACCGGCTCGGCTCCATCCTGTAGTTCCAGCAGCCACACTTGGCGCGGCCCTGGTACTCGCCCACCCGAGTCGCTCGTCTGCCACTCGAATTGCTCGTACGCAAGCAGGTCCCCCTCGGGGGAGATCGCCGGAGCCTGGCAGCGGCGATTCGCCGGACACTCCAGCAGCAGCCGGTCCTCTCGGCTGACTAGATCCAGTCGGCGCAATTCGGAGACACCGTCCTTCCGCAAGGTGGCGTAGACGATTGCGCTTCCGCCCTGGGCTGGGACATACTCCAGCACGCCCGCCTCGCTTTCCGTCAGGCGCACCCACTCGTCACTCGGCAGGGTGATCAGATAGAGATCGGCTGGCCCATCCGAGGGCCACAAGAAGGCCAGCCGCGGTTCGCCGACTCGGAAAGACCAGCTAAGGGTTCCTAGGATCGGCAAGAAGCGGGTCGAGCGCGAACCGGGCGCCAGCCGCACGGCGACCTCTTGGCCGGGCGACCATGGCTCGATCGGGTGAAAGCTCAAGCTGTTTCCTTCCCACTCGAACCGGCCCGAAACATCTGGCACCATCGAGAAGCGCGTCTCGACCGAGATGCGGTCCATGGGGCGATTGAACTGCAAGCGAACTGGAGCGGTGCTTGGGACGTGCGGGCTGTCGGGGTTGGGGCTAAAGCCGACTACTCTCGGCGCGGCAAAGAACGCCGCCACGAGGAGTCCTGAGAACAGACCCAGCGCGCCCAAAAAAGCCCGTCGTCCCCTGACCATGGCCTTGCGATTATAACCATCGAGGATTGCGCGCCCAGCAGCGGGAGCACAACACAGAAAAAGCGAGCCGTGCTGACGAGTGCCTGAGGTTCAACTCTCTCGGAGCCGAGCCTTGAGGTCTTCGATCGCCATCACCGGCGTGGGATCCACGCCGTAGGCCATCGCCAGATAGTAGGCGATGTAATCGCCCATGTGCAGGCTGGTCCACTGGTGCGCCAACCGGGAGCGACCGTACGCCTCGATGATATCGGTGTTGAAGCCTTCCAGCATCAAGACGTGGCGGGTGGCCTCCAGACGCTTCAGGTTGCGCGGATGATTAAAGGAAGACTGCAGGAAGACCACCATCGTCGGCCCGACCATGGGCTTCGGATGTTCCACGCCGGCCACCATGTTGTGGTCGGCCTCCGGCAGCTCCTCGAACTGCGCCATGGCCTTGGCGAGCTCGGCGATCTGGGTCCTCCAGCGCCGGGCCACCGGCGCCAGCAAGTCGGCGCCCAGGATCGTCGGCCAACGGTCCATGAGCTGACCGGCCATCCGCTTGGCCAAATTCCTGGCCACCGGTACTTGAGCCTTGATCGAGGTTGCCTGCTCTTCCATGGCCTGAACCGCTCCATTGAGCTCGGCAGGGTCGAACTGAACGACTCCCAACCGCGCAAGCGCGGCCAGCAGCAGACCAAACGAGAACCCCACGGCAGCCCGCGGCTGGCCGGCGTGATCAAACCGCCACAGTGGAACGGAGGCGGCCTGCGCCCGTTCCGCCAGCGCGCCACCCGTGGTGATTGCCAGAATGCTCACCCCAGTCTGGACTGCCTTTTCAAACGCGGAAAGCGTCTCTTCGGTATTCCCGGAATGTGAGGAAGCGATCAACAGGGTGCCCTCTCCAGCAAAACCGGGAAGCTCGTAATTGCGCCATACCATGATCGGCAGCTTGGCCAGCGGCGCGCTGTACGCCGCGAGTAGGTCGCCCCCGATTGCAGACCCGCCCATACCGCCGATCACAACCTGGCGCAGCCCGTTCACTCGAGGCAGCGGAAGCGTCTGTCCGAGTTCCCAGGCCGCCCGCAGCTGCGCCGGCAATTCGTCGATCTGGGCCAGCATGTCTTGAGGGTCCAGCTGCGTGAATCGTTCGGGTTGGTCGAGGATCACTCCCGCCCCTCGACCGGCTCGGGGTGCAACTCTTCCGCCAGCCGGTAAACTTTGCTCCGTGGCCAGCCGGCCTCGGCGGCCACCTCTCTGGCTGCCTCAGACCGCCGCAACCCCCGCGACATCCGCTGCGCCACCGCCTCCCGGACAGCCTGTTCGTCCCATGCCAGCGCCGAGTCTCCGGCGCCGATCACGAGCGTGATTTCTCCCCGCGGCTCGGCGGACTCGAAATGAGCGCGCACCTCGGATAGGCTGCCCCGCCTGATCTCTTCGTGAAGCTTGGTGAGTTCCCGACAGACTGCCACCGGCCGGTCGGGCCCGAAGGCGTGCTCCATCGCTGCCAGAGTCGCGCGCAGCCGGTGGGGAACTTCAAACGCCAGAATGGTTCTCCGCTCGGTAATTAACCCGCTCAACAGCCGATTGTTCTCGGAAGCCTTGCGTGGCAGGTAGCCCAGGAACACGAACGCGTCCGTGGGCAGACCCGAAGCGACCAGGGCCGCGATTGGGGCCGCCGGACCCGGGATCGGGGTGACGGTGTATCCGGCGTCTAATGCTGCACGAACAAGCTCGTATCCTGGATCCGAGAGCCCGGGGGTGCCGGCATCCGAGACGAGCGCGATAGAAGAACCGGAGCCCAGGCGCCCAAGCAGTTCACCCAGCCGAGCCTCCTTATTGTGTTCGTGGTAGCTGATCAGTGGCGTCTTGATCTCGTAGCGAGTGAGTAGCTTTCTGGTGTGGCGGGTGTCTTCTGCGGCAATCAGGTTCACCTCTCGCAGGATTCGCAGCGCCCGCAGGGTGATGTCCTCCAGGTTGCCGATGGGCGTGGCAACCAGATACAAGGTGCCCACGCGCGTATTGTAGCAGAGCGGTCCCTCCGGTCTGGTAGGCAAAGAAAAAGGCCCATGGCACGGCAAAGACCATAGGCCCTGAGTGTGCTTACGGGGATGTCAGGCCACCAAGTCCGGGCTCTCGTCCTCGGATCCGCTCTCCATTCCCCCATCGGTCGGTTCGGCGGTCCAGGAGGTCGCCTCAGAACCCTGGTCGCGCACTGACACGGCCTGCGGTCCCTTCTCGGTGTCTTCTTCGACAAAGGAAACCCGCTGGCCCTTCTCTAGATTCTTGTAACCCTCGCCTTCGATGCCGGTGAAGTGCACAAAGATCTCTTTCTCACCATCGTCTGGCGCGATGAACCCATATCCC
This sequence comes from uncultured Anaerolineaceae bacterium, assembly GCA_964356605.1. GTDB lineage: Bacteria > Chloroflexota > Anaerolineae > Anaerolineales > E44-bin32 > JADFRG01. The sequence continues at coordinate 7,050 of CAYHJH010000035.1, read as the reverse complement.
TTCACCCGGCTAAACCACTTCACCGTGCCGGACTTGCGGTTGGCTTCCATTCCTTTCTCCTCCGTCAAAGGGACCGCGCCTTCGCGGTTCGCTTGCCAAACTCGGTCCCTCGCTAGAACGGGCGCAGGATAGCACAGGTAAGTGTCTCCGTCAACGCGGTCGTCGGGTGTGGTACACTACCTGGAACAACCTGACCTGAAACTCATCCCGAGAGGCGGAGGGACCGGCCCTGTGAAGCCTCGGCAACCACCAGATCGGATGGTGCCAATTCCGGCAGAAGCTGCGGATAGATCGCAGCAGCTCTGGCAGATGAGGGAGTATCAAACTCGGCCCCTTCTACCAGAAGGGGCCTTTACTATGTCGCACCAGACTGGAAGGTGGACATGAAGCGACTGCAGACGCAGACACTCGGGTATCCCAGAATTGGAAGCGATCGACAACTCAAGAAGGCGCAAGAGGCCTATTGGAGCGGGAAGTCGGAGTCTGCCGAGTTGCTGAAAAGCTTTCGCGAGGTCCAGCGCGAAGGACTGGCAGCGCAGCAGCGCTCGGGAATCGATTGGATCGGGGTCGGCGACGCGACCCTTTATGACCAGGTCTTGGATTGGACGGTTCGATTCGGGCTGATCCCGGCTCGCTACCGCCGCTTCGAAGGTCTGGATCTCTACTTTGCGATGGCCCGCGGCGCGGAAGGCATCCCCGCGCTCGACCTGACGAAATGGTACGACACGAATTACCACTATCTCGTCCCAGAGATTGAAAAGGGAGTCGAGCCGAGAGCCGACTTCGACGATTTCCTGGAGGCGATCGACCTGGCACAGGAAGTGCTTGGCGATCGGGCCGTGCCCATCGTGCTCGGCCCGATCACGCTGCTCAGCCTGGCGCGCCTGGAGTTTCCCATTGAAGACGCGCTGCAGGCGCTGCTTCCGCTCTACCAGGAGTTACTCCGGAAGCTGGCTGGAAAGCAGATTGCCGAAGTCCAGCTCCACGAACCTCGATTGGTCGTGGGCGGTGCTCGCGAGCTCGAGCCGCTCTACCGCCAGGCCTACGGAGCACTGGCAGGGCTAGGTCTGCCGCTCAACCTGGTCACCTACTTCGACGACCTGGGGGAGGCATACCCCTGGGCATTGGAGCTGCCGGTTTCGACGGTCACTTTGGACTTCACCCGGGGAGACACCCTGGCATTGATCCGTAGGCACGGCTGGCCCAAAGAGAAAGTTCTGTCTGCGGGTCTGGTGGACGGCCGCAACATCTGGCGGATCCAGCCGGAGCAGGCGCTGCCGCTCTTGGAGGAATTGGAGAAGCTTGCCAGCCTCCGGGTGAGCGCCTCTTGCTCACTTCAGTTCGTTCCCTACCGCGCCTCCCGTGAGACTCAGTTGCCCGGCCCGCTGCAGGGCGTCCTATCTTTCGCGGAGGAGAAGCTGGCCGAAATCGCAGGCCTCGGCGCTGGGGCTCAGGAATTTGAACCGGCCGGACGCGCCTGGGAGGCATTTCGTTCCTTCTCCGTCGGAGAGCCGGAGGTCCGGGAACGGCTCAAAGAGCTGCAGTCGAACTCGTTCGAGCGTCTGACGCCCTATATCGAACGGCGAGAAAAACAGATCGCCCTGCCACCCTTCCCGCTAACAACCATCGGATCCTTCCCGCAGACCCCCGAAGTCCGGCGTCTGCGCGGCCGCCTGAAGCGAGGCGAGATTACCGAGGAAGAGTACCAGGCCGGCGTCGACGCCTGGATTGCCTACACGGTGGGTACCCAGGAGGGGCTGGGGCTGGACGTCTTGGTCCACGGAGAGTTCGAGCGGTCCGACATGGTCGAGTTCTTCGCCGAGCAGTTGAAGGGCTTCGCATTTACTAGACACGGCTGGGTCCAGAGTTATGGAAACCGCTACGTGCGGCCGCCGATTATCTGGGGCGACGTGAAGCGCACCTCCGCGATGACGGTGCGTGAGTTTCAAAAAGCGCAGTCTTTCACCCAGAAACCGGTCAAGGGGATGCTCACCGGCCCGGTCACAATCCTGAACTGGTCGTTCGTCCGCACCGATGTTCCCCGCAAGGAAGTCGCCATGCAGCTCGCGCTGGCACTCCGGGAGGAGATCGCCGATCTGGAGTCCGCCGGAGCCAAGGTGATCCAGGTGGACGAGCCGGCCCTGCGGGAGGGGCTGCCGCTCAAATCCGAGCGCTGGGAGGAATACCTGAGCTGGGCGGTAGACGCGTTCCGACTTTCGACCGGAGGAACCCGGGACGAAACCCAGGTGCACACGCATATGTGCTACGCCGAGTTCGGAGACATCATGGGTGCGATCGATGGCCTAAACGCCGATGTGATCCTGATCGAGAACGCGCGCAGCGGGGACGAAACGCTGCACGAATTGGCAAAGTTCGGCTACGCCCGGGAGGTCGGACCCGGCGTGTACGATGTGCACAGCGCCAATATCCCGGAAGTGGAGCAGGTCAAAGAAAAGCTCAGGGCCTTCGCGCAGCATTTTCGGCCGGAGCAAATCTGGGTGAATCCCGACTGCGGGTTGAAGACCCGCAACTGGGAAGAGGTGCTGCCCTCGCTGGGCAACATCGTTGAAGCCGTGCGCCAGATCCGCGAAGAGGTTGGGTAACCGAGCCCCAACATTCACCCTGCCCTGCCCCGCCTCGGCTGACAGTAGCAAATGAGTCCACCGAACCGATTCGCTGAGTGGCTGGCAAGCGGGAAGCCCATCGTCGCAGACGGGGCGATGGGCACGATGCTGCACGCCCGGGGAATACCGTTTGAGGTTTGTTTCGACGAGCTCAATCTGACTCAGCCCGAGTTGGTGCAGTCCGTCCACCAGGAGTACCTCGAGGCCGGCGCGCAGATCATCGAAACCAACAGCTTCGGCGCCAATCGCCACAAGCTGGCCGCCCACGGCCTTGAGGGCCAGGTCTCCGAGATCAACGCGGCCGCGGTCCGGTTGGTCCGCCAGGCGATCCAAGAAACTGGTAAAGAGGCGTTGATCGCCGGGAGCGTTGGGCCGCTCGGAGTGCGCATGGCGCCCTTCGGCCGGGTGAAACCCGAGCAGGCCTACGAGGCTTTACGAGAGCAGATTGCCGCGTTAGTGGATGCTGGGGCCGATCTAATTGTTCTGGAGACGCAGAGCGATCTCTACGAACTGCGAGAGGGAATTCGAGCGGCCAAGGACATCGGCGACGTGCCAGTGATCGCTTCGGTGACCTTCACCCGTGACGACCGAACACTGCTCGGCGACACACCCGGGCAGGCCGCCAGGTTGATCGCCGAAGCCGGGGCAGCTGTGATCGGGGCCAACTGCTCCGGGGGACCCTCCCAGCTCTTGCGAGTGATCCAGGCGATGCGTCGGGCCGTGCCGGGCGCCAGGTTCTCGGTGATGCCCAACGCCGGCTGGCCCGAACAGATCGGCGGACGGATCATGTATCCCGCCTCTGCGGATTACTTTGGCGAACACGCGCTGGCCTTTCGTCAGGCGGGTGCGGTCGTGATCGGTGGCTGCTGCGGAACGACGCCTGCTCATATCGCCGCGATGCGGTCAGCGTTAGCCGACAACGGGCGCGAGGCCAGCCCAACCCTCTCAGTTCACGTTCGCGAGGAGCCTGAGGATTTGCAGGCCAGTCCTCTCGGTCCCACTGAACTCAGCGCCCGCCTGACATCCGGCAAGTTCGTGATCTCAGTGGAGGTCAACCCACCCAAAGGTTTCTCCACTCACAAATTGCTCGCCGGCGCGCACCTGCTGGCTGAGGCCGGGGCCGATGTCATCAATGTGGCCGACAGCCCAATGGCCCGCCTGCGGATGAGCCCCTGGGGAGTGTGCCAGTTGATTCAGCGCGAGGTCGGCCTCGAGACGGTGCTGCACTTTCCGACTCGCGGCCGCAACTTGCTGCGGGTGCAGGGCGACCTGCTGGCCGCCCATGCGACCGGCGTCCGGAATATTTTTGTGGTGATGGGCGATCCGACCGCCATCGGCGACTACCCAGAGGCCACCGACAACTACGATGTCGTTCCGTCCGGCCTGATCAAGCTCATCAAGCATGGTTTCAACGTCGGGCTGGATCACCACGGCACTGAGATCGGTGAGGCCACGTCTTTCTTCGTCGGCTGCGCGCTCAATCCAACTGCCAGGGACCGTGACCGGGAGGTCAAGGTCCTCAGACGCAAGATTGAGGCGGGGGCAGATTTCGTGCTCACCCAGCCAGTGTTCGACCCCGGTCTGGTGGAGAAGACTCTGAAGGCCTACACGTCGCGCTTCGGTCCGCTGGGGGTGCCGGTGCTGGTCGGCGTGCTGCCACTGTACGGATCCCGCCACGCCTCCTTCCTGCATAACGAAGTGCCGGGGATCTCCATCCCCCAGAGCATTCGGAATCGCATCGCTGCAGCGGGCGAACAGTCGCCTCAAGCGGGGGTCGCGATCGCGGTCGAAATCCTGCAGCGGCTCACCGGCATCGCCCAGGGCGCGTATCTGATGCCGCCTTTTGGGCGATATGATATGGCGGCTGAGATCATCGAGGCTCTGGGGGAACGAATGCCCGTGGAGAGGACCGTGTGATGTTGCTAAAAGAAATCCCCATAACAAGACCCCCAACGCCATCTTCGGATCCTTCCGCGATCCAGATCTGAATCCCCTGCAGATTATGCAAACGTTGCGAACCAAGTGAGGGTGTTAGAATCGCAGCTTCCATCCGGTTTGTGCCGGCGGATCTCTCCTGTAATCCGGGCCGGTTCCGTGCTGGTTGATGGCTAGTGAAATGAGCGAGCTTGCCGATCAGGAACTGAAGCCTCCCCGTGGGGGCGGAGTCTTGCCCCTCAAAGGCGCCGAGTTGCAGCTTCTACTCGAGAAGCTCGGGAATGACTGGCAGGTCATCGACGAGCGACACTTGGAGAAGCAGTACAAGTTCAAGAACTTCAAGGAAGCGCTCGACTTTGTCAACAAAGTGGGCGAATTGGCCGAATCGGTGGATCACCACCCTGACCTGTGCTTAGGTTGGGGCAAAGCGACCATCACCATCTGGACCCACAGCATCGGTGGCCTCTCGGAGGCCGACTTCGTCTTCGCCGCCAAGGCAGATCGTCTGTTCGGGTAGCCCCCTTCGTTCCGCAATGCCGGGTGCCGGCATGAAACCAATGCCAGTCGACCGGGGTATACACTAATAGAAGGACACTAGCCCGCTGAGTCTCCACCTATGCGTCATACTGGCCTACCGGCTCTGTTGATCCTGGTTTCCGCCTGTACTTCTCCGCCACGCGAGCTTTCCGCTGCAACGGACACAGAGCGGCTTGATTCGAACTCGACAGGATCATCACGCCCCTACACCGACCCCGGAAAGCCTTTGCAGGATCCGGCCTCGGCGCAAGACGCGACCGCGCCCAAAGGTTCGCCCCCCTTCACGCTGGAGGCGAGTGTTCCGCTGGTCACTTGGAACGCTGGGGAGCGGCGCTACGAACTGAGGCTCGTTGATCCGGCCACCGGTCAGGGAGTCGCGGATCGCGAGCCGATCGAAATCAAGAAGGGTTCCACTTACGCCCCGACGATCATCGTCTCAGCGGACGGCACCCGGCTGGCGGCCGTCACCGGGGTGGGATCGGCCTGCGAGGCTTTCGCCGGTTTTTCGGCCGGCGCCTGCTGGCCTAGCGCCGATGCGATTCGGCTGATCGACGTGCGGACCTGGCGAGAGGTTGTGACAGACTTCTCAGCTCACTTCTCTCCGTCCCACTCCCCATTCAAGGGCTGGGCGTCGCCGCTGGTATTCAGTCAGGACAACAGGCGGTTCGCCGTGGCCCACCACGACCGAGAGGGCACGTCAGTCCTTGTCTTCGACGCTGAGACAGGCCGGCTCATCAACCAGCAAGCGTTGGCCATCCGCCCCCGCCTGATGGAATTCACTTTGGACGGATCACAGTTGGTGATCTACGGTTCACCTTTGGCCGAGGACCCGGGGATCTCCCAGCCTGACCCGCCAAGCGCACTGCTGCTCGACGCCAGTACGCTAGAAGTTCAATGGAAAACGCTCCTTCCCGGTATTTTGGACGGAACTTGGTGCCTGGGGAACTGCGAGACGGAGAACATCCAAGAAGGCGGGGATGCCCGGTTCGTGTACTGGTCTCCGGCGGTGGTGTTCGATGCGGAACTGGGCCGGCTTCACATTGTCCACGCAGACGAAGACCGGCTCACGACGGTGGATTTCCTGGGGCACAGCGTGCGGACTCTCGCGATCGGCCGAGCCCCCACTTTGATCGAGAGGCTGCTGGCCCTCACCGCAGAAGTCGCCGAGGCTAAATATTGGCCAGAGGGCGGCGTGAAGAGCGCAGTGCTGTCGCGGGACGGGTCGATCCTGTATGTGGTCGGCCAAACCATGGCACTGTCCAAGAACTCCAATGGACAGTGGCAGGCGACTGAAACTCCGCTTGGCCTGCATGTCGTCGATGTCAACAGCGGCCATGAGCTGACCTTCCGGGAGACCGATTCCAGTTGGATCCGCATCTCGGCCGACCGTCGTCACTTAATCTTGGCTGCTGCGTTCGATGACCCCACCGAACTGCTCGAGGCCGAGACGCTCGATCAGGTTGGCCGAGTGGAGGGTTGGAATGTGCAAGCGGGCCGACGACTAGATGGCCGGCCGGTGGTCTTGCTGGCAAGTTGGACCGGCGAATCGCCCACCGCTCCGACCCGATTCTCAATGCTAGAACTGGAGCCCTTCGAGGTGGTGACCCCCTGGTCGGCGAGCGGCGAGGCTTTCTGGGCCGCTTCACCCTGAGGGCAGGGCCCGGCGACTTCAGGCCGCCGGCAAGCCGATGCCGGCTGTGCTATGCAGACGGTAGACCATAGACGGTTGACGGTCCACCATCCACCGTCCACCGTTCACTTGACTTCCTCTTTGCCCCGATTAGAATCGACGCACCTCAGCGGTTGAGCTGACTGTGGCAGATCATGTTATGGACATGCGCAGCAGTAGAGCGCCAACGGTGCGAGGGACGTCGGCGCGGGACGGGCGCGCCGGGTAGCGGCGCACGCGTCCCCACCCACCGCCAGCCTCGCGCTGGCGTTTTGTTTTCTAGGA
>CAYHJH010000034.1:5952-11957 GCA_964356605.1 uncultured Anaerolineaceae bacterium | reverse complement strand
CTTTGATCAGGAATCGCCAGGCCGGCTGGCGCGGTCCCGCAAATGGATCAGACGTAGATCCTGGGCACCCGCGCCCCAATCCCGCAGGTCACCTCGTAATTGATCGTGCCCCATCGCTCGGCGAGCTGTTCCGCCGAAATGCGGTTTTGGCCCTGCGAGCCGATCAGCACCACTTCGTCGCCCGGCTTGGCTTGCGGGGCGTGGTCGAGCTGCAGCATACACAGGTCCATGCACACCCGGCCGACCACCGGAACACGCACCCCACTTACGAGCACCTGATTTGCATCCACCCTGCGGAGGCCGTCGGCGTACCCAACGGGGGCGGTCCCGATCCGTTCTTCTCGCTGTGTGACATAGTCGTGCCCGTAGCTCACGCCCGCGCCAGCAGGCAGGCTGCGGACCCGGGTGAGCTGCGTCTTCCATTGCATGGCCGGCAGGAGACCGGCAGGCAAAGCGACGACCGGCGATGGTTGTAGTCCATAGAGCAGGATGCCGACCCGCACCATGTCGTAGTGGGTCTCGGGCCACGTTAGCGTGGCCGCCGAATTAGCAGCGTGAACGAGTGGAGGCCTGAGCCCCGCGCCAGACAGCGCGGTCAAGACCAGCTCGAATCGTTCGACTTGCTCACGAATCGGCTCGCCCTCCGTCTCGTCCGCGCGGGCGAAATGGGTGAACAAACCCTCGAAGTGGATCTCGGCCTCCTGCTGCAGCAGATGTGCCAGGTCGAGGGCCGCCTCCGGCGGTGCCCCTAAGCGGTTCATGCCCGTGTCAAGTTTGAGGTGGACGTTGGCGATCGCATGCTGCGCTCGGGCCGCCGCTGCAGCGGCGCGGATTTGATCTGCATCTCCTACTGTCAGGGAGACCCTGTTTGAGATGAGTTCCGCCAGCCTCTCGCTCGGCGCAGGACCCAGGACCAGGATGGGTATGGCCAGCCCCGCCTTCCGGAGCTCGATGGCCTCATCCGCCCGGGCAACTCCCACCCAGGTTGCGCCTCCACGCTCGGCGGACCTCGCCACCTCGACCGCCCCATGCCCGTAAGCATTGGCCTTCAGAACTGCCATCAACTGTGCCCGCGTTAGCTTTGTCAAGCGTCGGGCGTTCGCTTCAATCGCGGCGAGGTCGATTTCGACCCAGGTTGAGTGCTGCCTGCTGGGATCCATAACGGCCGAAGTATACGGAGCGGATGTGTCGATGTCTATGGCAGGTATAATCGCTGGCTCACGCTGCCCGGTTGAAATCCCGTAAGTGACTGGATTCTCATTTGAGATCGTAGCTCAAGACGGCAGAGGCCGTGCCGGCATCTTCCACACGCCGCATGGACCACTCGAGACGCCGCTCTTCGCCCCGGTCGGAACGCAGGCTACAGTCAAGGCCGTGTCTCCGACTCAATTGCAGGAGTTAGGCGCGACGCTGCTGCTGGCGAATGCCTACCATCTCTACCTCCGACCGGGCGACGAACGGATCGCCGCGCTGGGTGGGCTGCACGAATTCATGGCCTGGCCCGGACCCATCCTCACCGACTCGGGCGGGTTCCAGCTCTATTCGCTGGCTGCCCAGCGAGAGGTCGACGCCGACGGGGTCACCTTTCGATCCCACCTGGACGGATCCACCCATCGAATCACTCCTGAGAAGGCTATTGCGATTCAAGAGAACCTGGGGGCAGACGTCATCATGGCGCTGGACGAGTGTGCTGAGCCCTACGACCGGGAGTACAACCAGGCGGCACTGGAACGGACTCATGCCTGGGCGGCACGCTGTGTTGCGGCCAAGACCCGGGAAGACCAGGCCCTGTTCGGGATCGTGCAGGGAGGGATCTTCCCTGACCTGCGCCGCGAGTCCGCCGAATACATCAGCTCGTTAAACACGTCCGGAATCGCCATCGGCGGGCTGAGCGTGGGGGAAGACAAAGCCGAGATGCTGGCCACTCTGGAGTTGCTTGATCCCGTGCTTCCAAAAGACCGACCCAGGTACTTGATGGGCGTCGGCGCGCCGGGAGACCTCCTGGAGTGCGTCGCACGAGGCATCGACCTGTTCGACAGCGTGTTGCCAACCCGTATGGCCCGCAGCGACGCGGCGCTCACGCGACACGGCCGTATCAATCTCCGTTGGGCCGCGCTGGCCGCCGACCCCTCCCCGCTTGACTCCGAGTGCTCCTGCTACACCTGTGCCAACTTCAGCCGGGCCTACTTGCGGCATCTGGCCGTCTCCAAAGAAATGCTCTCCGCCACCTTGCTCTCGATCCACAATCTGAAGCTGCTGGTTGACCTGACTCGCGAGATGCGGCTGGCGATTCTGGAGGGCAGGCTCGCTCAATATGTCGAGGGCTTGCGCAATGGATTCGCGGTTCAGGAGCGGGCTGTGTGACCTGGTACCAGGCTGTTATCCTGGGAGTGGTGCAAGGCGCCAGCGAGTTCTTACCGATCTCCTCCTCCGCCCATCTCGTGCTCGTCCCGTGGCTGCTCGGCTGGGAAATCGAGCCCCGGCTTTTCTTTTCCTTCAGCGTTTTGGTGCATTGGGGAACGCTCGCGGCGGTAATCTTTTCTCTCCGGGAAGACCTGCTTCGGCTCGGTCGAGCGGCCATACGAGGACTTGCGCGGGGTCGCCCATTCGAATCGCGCGAGGCGTCCTTGGCATGGCTCGTGCTGCTGGCCACACTCCCCGGCGCGCTGGCTGGCATTCTCTTCGGCGACGTGGTCGAGCAGGCGTTTGGCCGGCCGGCTCTGGTCGCGGCCCTGTTAATCGGGACTGCGGCTCTTCTCGCGCTAGGAGAGCAGCTCCGCGCCAATCGAGCCGCGAAGGCCGCCGGTTTCCGAGCGCAAGCGGATCTTGAGACACCGGACGCCTTGCTGATTGGGCTGGCTCAAGCGATGGCACTGCTCCCCGGGATCTCTCGCTCCGGCGCGACGATCGCCGGCGGACTGTCACGCGGCTTAGATCGAGTCGATGCGGCACGCTTTTCGTTCTTGCTGGCAGTCCCGATCATGCTCGGCGCCGGTATCGTGTCGCTCGCCGATCTGGCCGATGACCCGGGCGCGGCAGCCGCCCTCGCGCCAATCGCGATCGGATTCCTCACAGCCGCCGTCGTTGGATTTGCAGCCATCCGCTGGTTACTTAGGTACCTCTCGCACGCCTCCTTGCGTGCCTTCTCGATTTATTGCGCGCTGATTGGTGCGGCCGGCCTGTTGTTGAGCCTGGTCCGTGGTTAGGGGCTTCCTGTTTGTCGGTGTAACGTTCCTGCTGGCGGCCTGCGGGTCCCTCGAACTTGGAGCGCGCGCGCCTGCTACCTTTCCCGTTCCAACCCCCTTCCCAGAGATCGCTACGACACCGAGTTTTCAGGCCTGGACGACGAGCCGGATCTTGGCATTTCGAGAATCAATGGGATCAACCCCGGAGCGATCTTACATCGGTCTCGGCCTGCAGATTCTGGCGCGGCCCGCCGCGCTAGATGCGGTAGCGGCCGGCGAACTTGAGTTGGTGGTGTCGGCCAGCGAGCCGCCTGCGGGATGGTTTGTGACTCCGCTTGGGTGGGAGCGGGTAGTGTTTGCGGTCCATCCGGGCAATCCTGTTCGCGCCCTCTCACTTCAGGAATTGGCCAGCATCTTCCGTGGCCAAACGGTCAACTGGGACGCGCTCGGTGGCCCAGATCTCGCCATTCAGCCGGTCATTCCGTTGGAGGGCGATGAACTTCGCGACCATTTGGCTGGCCGATTGCTCGAGGGGCACCGGTTTACCACCCTGGCGCTTCTGGGACCCAGCCCGGAAGCAACTCTCGCTTTGGTGGGTCAGGATCCAGGCGCGATCGGAATCCTGCCGCTGTCGACAGCGAATGACGGAGTCGCACTGATCCAGGTTGAGGGCATCGAGGCGCGCGACCGCGAGGGCCGCTACCCGCTCGAGATGGAAGTCCTGGCCTTTGCTCCTCAAGAGCCCGGCGGCGTCGTGCGCGAGTGGTTGGCCTGGCTGCAGGCCGAAGGAGCTCTCCTGAGCGAGGTCGAAGGAGAGTAGCGCCTAGCCCGCAATTCCGTTGAGGAACGGATTGGAGTGGCGCTCTTCCCCGACCGTCGTCGCGGGACCGTGGCCCACGAAGAGCCGGGTCGAGTCGGGCAGAGTCAGGATTTCTTCCTGAATGCTTCGGAGCAACGTAGTCATGTCTCCGCCCGATAAGTCGGTGCGGCCCACGCTGCCCTGAAAAATCAGATCCCCGCAGAAGACCAGTCCAGCTTCTGACTCCCGAAAGACGACATGTCCGGGGGTGTGACCGGGAGTGTGCCGCACTTCAAAGGTGCTGCCGCCCAGCCGCATCTGCATCCCATGTTCTAGATAGATTGTCGGCTCGGGACCAGGATCGAAATTCGGAATGCCGAACGCGAAGGCCCCGCCTCCCACTCGCCACAGGGGATGGTCCTTTGAATGCAGCGCCACCGGGACCGGAGCCGCGCAGGCATCCGAGATCGCGCCTGCCCCGCCAAAATGGTCGAAGTGGGCATGGGTCAGCCAGATGTGGGTGATGCGCCAGCCGCGGCGCTGGGCCTCCGCGTGGATCAGCGCCCCATCCCAGGCGGGGTCAACCGCCACAGCCACCCCACTCGCGGGATCGGCTACCAGGTAGGCGTTCGTAACGGCCGGGCCGAGCGCGATGGAAAGGATTTCTAACTCGCCCAGCTGCGTTTCATCAAACTTCAAGGAGGTCGCGCTCCGAGCGGCTTGGCGCCAAATTCGCGGCGAGTCTAAGCTGACTTTACGGGAGGAACTGATAATCCCAGCCGAAGTTGACTTCGTTGGGGTTCTCGCCTGGCCCAAGCGTAATCACGATGGTTGCCAGCTCGTCCCGAGCGGAGCCGAGGGGCGAGTTGCCGCGCGGTTGGGTCCAGCCACCCGGGATCAATATCTTGCTATTGATTGCACCCAGCGCGTCGACGCTTACGCAGTATGTACCGGTGTCCAGCCCACCGAACGCGTACTGACCGTCGGACCCCGTGGTCGTCACCGCCAAGCCGATCGCAGGGCAGCTCCCCAGGCCAAGATTCACCAAAACACCGGCCAGGCCGGGCTCGCCCAGTTCCATCATTCCGTTCGCACCGTAAACTCCGCTCCCGACCTCGACACAGCCCGGCGTGGGGGTTGGCGGTGCGCCACCCTCACCACCAGTGATTCCGCACAGGTCATGCCAGACGCGTCCACCAATTGAACCTGGTGAGGGAGTGGGAGTAGGCGGGGCAGCAATCGGCGGCAGAACATTGGCGCTAAAGTTGACATTGACGGTCAGGTTGGAGATCCAACACTCCGAGCCCGTAGCCGGAATGCTGATCCACCACCAAGTGCCCTGCTCGTCCCTGCCGTGAGCCTCCGCCGACTCCCCTTCCGGCAGGAAACCAACCACGTCGTACACGGTTCCCGGCCCATTGCGACAGTTGGCATTCACAATGGCGGTGACCAGCGGCAGTTCGGCTGTCGGGGTGTCGGGCTCGAGCGTCGCGGTGGGCGCCAGGGCCTCGGGCAGGAACTGGTAGTCCCATCCAAAGTCCACCTCGGCGTGGTCCTCCCCTCCGACGACCTCCAGCGTGATCATCGGTTCCTCGGACTCAGGAGAAGTCCACTCCCCCGGCACCAGTATCCGATTGTTTGTCGAGTTCAGGGTATCAATCGAGACGCAGTACGTGCCGGGGTTGTGCCCGATAAAGGCAAACGAGCCATCCGGTCCGGTCAGGCTTGAGCTCAGTCCGCTGGACGGGCATGGACCACTCCCAAGATCGACCTGGACGCCTTCGATCCCGGGCTCGCCAGTCTCCAGGCTGCCGTTTGCGCGGAACCCTCCACCCGGCAGCGTAATACATCCCCCTCCGCCCTCCGGGCCGCACAGATCGTGCCAGACAATTCCACGAATGATGGCCGCGGACGGGGTGAGCGTGGGCTGCAGCGAAGGCATGTTGCACGCGGCCAGAATCAGACCGGCCAACAGGCCCACAGCCGCCCCTGGCCCCCTCACGCCTGTGCGCATGCGAGGG
>CAYHJH010000034.1:0-5852 GCA_964356605.1 uncultured Anaerolineaceae bacterium | reverse complement strand
GATGAGCATCGCTGAATTCGCCGTCGCACACGCCCGGCAGCGTGACCGGAGCAGCGCAGCGCGCTGGATCGCCTCCCACGTTGCCGATCACCTACCCATCGTGCTGATGACCCTGGTCGGCGCCTTTGGCAACGCAGCCCTCGCGGCGGCAGTGCCCGTGCTGTTGGGCCAGGCCTTTGACTTGGATCTCCAAGGGGGACAACTCCATGGCGAATTGGGGCGCATTGCACTGTTGATCATCATCACGCAAGTGGTCCGGGGATTCCTACAACTGGGCCGTAACTTCGGCTCCGATCTGCTCGGCCAGCGCCTGGAGCGGGACATCCGACAAGAGCTTTATGCCAGCTTGCTCGGGAAAAGTATGACCTTTCACAACTTGCAGCCAGTCGGCGACACCATGGCCAGAGCCACGAACGATGTGCGCGAGGTCGGGTTGATGTTCAATCCCGGTTTCAATCTCGTGATTGGTTCGGCCAACTTCATGCTGCTCCCGCTGCTCGTCGCCCCACGCTACCATCCATCGCTCCTGCTCGTCCCAGCGCTGTTCAGCGTGGGCTATGCGCTTGCCGTGTGGGCCTACCTGCGGGAGCTGCGTCCAGTCACCGAGGAAGTTCGGCGAGCCTTCGGCGAGATGAACGCGCGCGTCTCCGAAGCGCTGGATGGGATCGAGGTGGTCAAAGGACATGCGCAGGAATCCCAAGAGGTCGAGCGATTCTCGACTACTGCCAGCGCCTTTCGAGACGCGTTCGTGCACCAGGGGGATATCGAAGCGCGCTACTTGCCGCTGCTGCTTCTCGGAGTTGCCGAAGCAGGAGCCTTCCTGCATTCCGTCATCCTTTTCCGACAGGGTTCCCTGGATCTGGGTGGTGTGATCGCCTTTATGGGTTTGATCCAGCTCCTGGGTTTTCCTACGTTTATCTCGCTCTTCGCTTACTCCCAGGTCTCGCTGGGGATGGCAGGCGCCCGCCGGATCCTGGATCTGATCCAGCGCGAGACCCAGCTGGACCGGAACCCCGCTGGCTACGCCGGCAGAATGCGGGGAGAGCTCGAGTTCCGCGAGGTCGGTTTCTCCTACGGCAATGGCAACGGCGCGCTGAGCGGGTTGACCTTCAAGATCCACCCGGGGCAGACCTTGGCGGTCGTCGGCCAGACCGGCTCCGGCAAGACTTCACTGGCGAAGCTGATCAACCGGATCTATGACGTCACGTCGGGCCAGGTTCTGATGGACGGAGTTGACGTGCGCGAGTGGAATCTGGCCTCCCTGCGCGAGCAGATCTCAATCATCGAGCAAGACGTGTTTCTGTTCTCACGTTCGATCGCCAACAACATTGCCTTCGGCGACCCCGGTGCTTCGGAGGCGGCGGTTCAGGCTGCTGCCGAAGAGGCCCAAGCCCACGAGTTTATCCGCGACTTTGACGAAGGCTACGACACCATCGTCGGTGAACGCGGGGTTACGCTTTCGGGCGGGCAGCGCCAGCGGGTGGCTCTGGCACGGGCGTTCCTGACGGACCCGCGGGTGCTGATCCTGGATGACTCGACCAGCTCGATTGACAGCGCCACCGAGGACGAAATTCAGCGGGCGATCTTCCGCGCCTCCCAGGGCAGAACGACCGTAATCATCACCCATCGCCTCTCGCAGATTCGCTGGGCGGACATGATTCTGGTGCTGCGAAAAGGCCGGATGGCCGCGCTGGGCACGCACGAGGAACTGATGGAAAGCTCGCCGGCTTACCAGCAGATCTTCGCCCGCCTGGCAGACTGATGGGTTTCTTCCAGGATCTCGAGCGCGAAGACTACGACCGAAGCTACCGAGACCGGGAGCTGGTCGTGCGGTTGGCAGCCCACTTCCGGCCTCAGCGCCGAAGGGTGCTCATCGCCGCAATCGCGACCGTATTGATGGGCGCCGCCGGCGCCGCGTCGCCGATCCTGGTGTCACGGGGAATTGGTCTCTTGGACCAAGCTCCAGGCGCGCCACAGGCGATCGTGATTGTGGGCGCCCTCTTCTTGCTCGGAGTGCTGGTGTGGCTGGTGAACTGGATCCGGCGACGCCTGCTGATCCGTGCGGTCGGAGGCGTAATGCTCGACTTGCGGACGGAAGCGTTCTCGGCGACTGCTTCGCACGACATGGTCTTCTACGATGAGCACACCTCGGGCAAAGTCGTCAGCCGCATCACTTCCGACACGAACGAGTTCTCCCAGGTTGCGGTTCTGGTTACCGACGTGGCCAGTGAGGTCATTCAGGTCGGAATTCTGATCGTCGTCCTGCTCGCCATCGAGTGGCGGCTGACGCTCTGGCTGCTGGCGATGCTGCCAGTTTTCCTATTGGTCGCGCTTGGCTTTCGCCGGCTGGCCCGCATCGTGATCCGCAGATCCATGCGAGGCATCGCCAACGTGAACGCGAGCATCAAAGAAGCGGTCACGGGCATTACGGTGGCGAAGAACTTCCGTCAGGAGGAGACCATCTACTCCGAGTTCGATCAGGTCAACCGGCAGTCCTATGGGGCTAACGTGAAGCGCGGCTTCGTGTTGTCGGTAGTGTTCCCGACCCTCAACGCCATGATGGGGTTCGGGACTGCACTGCTAGTGTATCGGGGCGGCCTATCGGCCGCTGCGGGGGCGATCGCAGTCGGCGCGTGGTATTTGTTCGTGCGCGGCCTGGACCGCTTCTGGTTCCCGATCCTCAGCCTGTCTGAATTCTGGAGCCAGATTCAAGGCGGGCTGTCCGCTGCCGAGCGAGTGTTCGCCTTGATCGACACCGAGTCGCAGGTCCGCCAGACCGATCGGCTCAAACTGCCCCGGCTACAGGGTCAGATCCGCTTTGAACAGGTCGACCTTCGCTACCGTCCTACGGAGCCGGTCTTGGAACAACTCAGCCTGACCATTGAACCGGGAGAAAACCTCGCCCTGGTCGGGCACACCGGTGCCGGGAAATCCTCGATCGTGAAGCTGATCACGCGTTTCTACGAGTTCCAAGGAGGCCGGCTACTCGTCGATGGAATGGATATCCGCTCCTTCGATCTGCGCGACTACCGGCGGCAGATTGGTCTGGTTCCCCAAAACCCTTTCTTGTTCTCCGGGACGGTGATCGACAATATCCGCTACGCCAATCCGGACATCTCGGATGGCAATATCGAGGCGTTGGCCCGGCGAATCGGATCCGGAGAATGGTTGGAGACTCTTCCGGAAGGACTGCAAACCGAAGTTGGAGAGCGTGGCGCCCGGCTGTCGATGGGCCAACGGCAGCTGGTCTCACTGATGAGAGTCCTGGTTCAACGACCGTCGATCTTTATCCTGGACGAGGCCACCGCCAGCATCGATCCCTTCACTGAGTCCCAGATCCAGGAGGCGCTCGAGCTGATCCTGGCCGAGACAACCTCGATTCTGATCGCGCATCGGCTGTCGACGGTCCGAGCCTGCGATCGCATCATCGTCCTGCGCCAGGGACGAATCATTGAGCAGGGTGATCACCACTCACTGATTGCGCAGAGCGGCCACTACTCCGAACTGTACAACACTTACTTCCGCCACCAGTCCCTGGAGTACATCCAGCAGGCGCGGCAAGCCGCGGTAGCGACCTGACCCACTCAGGCGGCCCTCCAAGAATGCCCGAGCAGAATTCGAGCGCGCGACCCGGCCGAGGCGTCGGCACGGTTTTGCAGAAGCTGGTCTATCTGGTGCCGGCTGTGGTCCTGTTTATCCTGTCGCTGGAGAGCCTGACATTGGGTGCCAAGCCTCTGGGCCCGCTGATCCGCGGGGCGTTCTCGGTTGACAGCCCAGCCAACTCGCTAGGCTTCGGATGGTTATTTGCAACGCTCGTGTTTTCCGGCTCGCCGGTGGCGGCCACCGCGGTTGCCTTCCATGACGCGCAAGTTCTGACAACTCAGGAGGCCTACGCGATGATCGTCGGCTCTCGACTGGGCGCCTCGTTCTTCGTTCTCGTGCTCGGGGTCGTTTACGTGATCCGAGGTCATAAGCCGGAACAGAGCCTCTCCTCGGGCATCCTTTCCCAATTCGTCACCCAGTCGGTCTATCTGCCCGCCTTGCTTGTGGGTTCCCTGGCGCTCTCCCGCGGCTGGACGAGCGGCTGGTCGATCCGGCCGGCGGCAACTGGCTCCTCCCTCCTCGACATCGTCTTCAGTCCCTTCAGCCAAGCCCTTTCCACGTACGTACCCGGCTGGGCCCTTTTCCCCCTAGCATTCGTATCATTGCTGCTCTGCTTCGCCCTGTTCGATCGATCTCTCCCGCAGCTCAAACTGCGCGAAGAAAACCTGGGTGCACCCAGCCGCCTGGTCTTTCGGCCGATCGTGTCCTTCTTTCTGGGCGGGGCAATTACCCTGGTGTCGTTCTCGGTTAGGGTGTCCTTGAGCCTGCTGGTGCCTCTATCGGCCCGGGGCTACATCCGCCAGGAAAACGCGATTCCCTACATCATGGGTGCCAACGTCACCACGCTCATCGACACACTGTTCGCGGCGGTACTGCTCGGGCACCCGGAGGGCCCCTCCATGGTGCTGACATTGATGCTGAGCGTCGGCCTGACCTCACTGCTAATCTTGGTGGCTGGCTTTAGGGGTTACGAACGCTTGCTTGTGCGGCTGACGAATTGGACTGTAAGCAGACGGCGGAACCTGGCTGTGTACGTATTGCTCATGTTCGTCGCCATAATCGGGCTCATGCTCGTCTGAGTCGACCTTAAGGAGCGCAGATGCGAGTCTTGCTGTGTACCGATGGGGCAGACGATGCCCGCCAGGCAGCTGCCTTCATCGGGCTGTTCAAGCCCCCGACAGAACCGGAGGTCCGCCTGTTGGCCGTGGCGGAGTCCGGCAGGCATCCAGAACACCTGGAGCGCTCTCTCGATATGCTTCAGTCTGTCCTCGAGGATCACGGGGTGCATCCGGATCGGGTCACCCGCACCGGCCACCTGGCCGAAGAGATTCTGGAGGAAGCCAAAGAAGGAGACTACGACCTGGTGGCCATTGGTGCCCCGGTCCGTCAAGGCCTGGTCATGCCTCGGCTAACTTCGACGGCCTCCCGCCTGTCTCATCACCTCAGGGCCCCCCTGTTGATCGCCAGGAATGTCCCGAGCTCACTTCACCGAGCGCTGATTTGCACCAGCGGCGAAGGCCCTGCCGCCGACACGCTTCGCCATGGCGGCAGCCTGGTCAAGCTCATCGATGCTCCGGTGAGCGTCGTCCATGTCATGTCGCAGGTGACTTTTGATCCACACGGTCCCCTGGAGGCCTTGACCATGTCGGCCGAAGAAGCCATCCAGAAAGGGACACGCGAGGGCCGCCATCTGATTGAGGCGGTGGAGTGGCTGCGGAAGGCCGGGGTCAGCCAGGACATCAACCCCAGGCTGCGACATGGCCTGGTTGTGGATGAAGTCCTGGCAGAGTTGCGAGAAGGCAGCTACGATTTGCTTGTCGTCGGGGCCCACACAGTTCCTGCGCGCAACCGCTGGATGGACGTGCTGCTAGACGACATCACAAACCAGTTCATCACCAAGTCGCCCTGTTCGGTACTCGTGATCTGGCACGACCCGAAGGATTGGCCGGCCGGTCTCTGATCTCGAACCCTGCCGCTGCGCTCGGGTCGAAGGCCCCACGAGAAGGCCATGGGTCGGCCATCCGGTAGCACCAGAAGCTGGGGGCAAGAAATCTAGCCTGGCCACTCGATCGGCGAAATCCGTAAGGTCATTGAAAGTTGGGAGTCGGTAGTTATGCACTACTCTAGGCCTGGACACTTCCCCCCAGGAGTGTCCAGGCCTCGAAGCCGCCCGCGTCCCCTCTTCCTCCGGCTAAAGCGGGCGGCTGCCATTTCCCCACCATCTCGAGCTGGTGTGAATCTGCCCCTAG
>CAYHJH010000033.1:5640-12080 GCA_964356605.1 uncultured Anaerolineaceae bacterium | reverse complement strand
GCCTGCCTGGCACGCTTCTTGAACCACGCCAGGAGACCGCTCCAATGGTGAGCCCATAACCTGAGATGCCAGATCACAGCCTGCAACAGCCAAGGCTAGCGTTGTTGTTCCTGACTCTTGCGGCCTTGGCCTGTTCACGGAGCGATCAGCCGATCGTGGTTTTCGGAATCGAATTGCGCGGAAGCCCCGGGGGCTCCGGCGCAAAGGTGCCTCCGGATTCCCCTGAGAGCTCGGCTCCCGAGATTGTCGAAATACCGTATCTGACCCCAACTCCCGATCCAATTCGGGAGGCGCCGCCGCCGCAGGAGATTCCGGAGTGGTACACCGTCCGGCCAGGGGACTCGCTTAACATAATTGCGGGAAGGATGGGCATCGGTGTCAACCAGATCATGGCCGCCAACGGACTTGCCAACGCTGACTTCCTCGGAGTGGGCCAGGTACTGTGGCTGCCGACCCCCATCCCGCAGCCAGCCGGTCCCAGCTTCAAGATCATCCCAGACGCGGAGCTGGTCAACGGGCCGACCGGCGCTGCTTTTGACACCTTTGCCCTGATTGCGGTGTGGGACGGCGCCCTGCACCGCTATCGCGAGACGATGAATGGCGGTGAACTTACCGGCGCGCAGATCGTGCAATGGGTGGCCGAGACGTACTCGGTCAACCCCCGCTTATTGGTGGCGCTGCTCGAATATCAAGGCGGATGGCTGACCCAGCCGGTGGCACCCCCGGAGCGCCTGACCTATCCGCTCGGATTCGCCCGAACAGGATATGAGGGACTGTATCGCCAGCTCGCCTGGGCCGCCGATCAACTGAACCGTGCTTATTACCTGTGGCGTGCAGGCTGGGCCGGACCCTACATACTGGCTGATGGTACGGCGGTCAACCCTGGGCCTGGGATCAATGCCGGCACCGCCGCAGTCCAATCGCTTTTCGGTCAGCTCTATCCGTCGGATATCTGGAGAGGCGTTGCAGATGAGAACGGCTTTTACCGGGTGTACGAGATCCTGTTTGGTGTCCCCTTCAGCCGTGCCCCGGATCCGCTTCTTCCAGAGGGGCTCCTCCAGCCGGAGCTGCAGCTTCCCTTTGAGCCAGGCCGGGTCTGGTCGTTTACCGGAGGGCCGCACGCCGGCTGGGGGAATTGGGCCGCCTGGGCGGCACTCGACTTTGCCCCGCCCGGCGAGGCGCTGGGTTGTGTGCTTTCGAACGAGTGGGTCGTGGCGGTGGCCGACGGATTGATCGTCCGGGCGGCAGATGGCGAAGTGATGCAGGACCTGGATGGCGATGGGCTTGAAGGTACCGGCTGGGTGATCCAGTACCTGCACATCGAAACACGGGACCGCATCCTGGTTGGGGCCAGGCTCAGCGCCGGGGACCGGATCGGCCATCCCTCCTGCGAGGGTGGCGTCTCCAGCGGGACCCACACGCATATCTCTCGCAAATACAACGGCGAGTGGATTCCGGCTGACGGAAACCTGCCATTTGTGATGGATGGCTGGGTATCGGCCGGCTCTGGTTCGCCTTATGACGGGACACTGAGTCGTGATGGGATCAACCTCGAAGCCTGTTCCTGCCGATTCTCCATTAACCAGATTTCTCGCTAAGATGCCGACGGATCCCACTGCGGCATCCCTCCGGCGGGCAAGCCTTGCCTTTCTCGGCGCAGCGATCCTGGCCACATTGGCATGCACGCGGTCGGGTGTGCCTGCATCCGGTGGGATTGGTTCAGGCGGTGCACCCGCAACTGCTATCGCACCGACGGAGGCAATTCCGCCGACGGAAGCGGTTCAAGCCACTGCGGAGGTCCAAGCCACTCCGACTCCGCCCAAGCCCGAGCCGCTCGCTTCACCGACCTTTCCGCCCACGCCCACCGCGGGGGTCGAGCAGTCCGCCGAGACCATCCTATACAGAGCCCGCCCAGGTGATGTGCTGCGCAACGTCGCCATACGATTTGGCGTGCTGCCCAGCGATATCATCTCGCCGGATCAGTCTCTGCCGGATGACACGGCTCTGCTTTCGCCCGGCCAGATCCTGTTTGTCCCGCGCCGGCTCGGTCCAACCGGCCCGTCTGAAGAATTGCTCCCCGACAGTGAAGTGGTCTATTCCCCACACGCCATCGACTTCGATGTCGCCGGATTCGTCGAGTCCCAGGGCGGATTTCTCAACGAATACCAGGAGATCGTCGCCAAGCGGATGCGCAGCGGGGCCGAGGTCGTGTTACGGGCAGCGCTCGATCATTCTGTCAACCCGCGCCTGCTGCTGGCGTTGATTGAATACCACTCCGGTTGGGTTACCCAACCGGGCCGCCCGGAGGGGGACGCCTTTGATTATCCACTCGGCCACAATGCCCCCGATGCGAAGGGGCTGTACCGACAGCTGACCTGGCTCGCGAACGAGCTCGGGAACGGATACTACGGGTGGCGGGCCGGGACGTTAACTGAGCTGATCTTTCCGGATTCTTCGATCGTTCGCCTGGCGCCCGAACTCAACGCCGGAACAGTGGCGCTCCAACACTACTTCTCGCTCCGCGGCTCAGGCCGGTCCTGGGCCGAAGCGGTGTCCGCCAGCGGTTTTATCGAGACCTACTGGCGCCTGTTTGGCGATCCTTTTGACTACACCCACCCACTGTATGATGAGGGGATCCAGCAGCCGGAGCTCATCCTGCCATTCTTCAAAGGTCGGATATGGGCCTTCACCGGCGGTCCGCACGGCGCCTGGGAAAGGGAGTCGGCCTGGGCCGCGCTCGACTTCGCACCCTCCTCGCTCGAGCCCGGTTGTTCCGATTCGGAAGATTGGGTCCTGGCTGCCGCGCCTGGCCTGATTGTCCGAAGCGGCGGCGGCGTCGTCGTCCTGGATTTGGACGGGGACGGCGAAGAGCAGACCGGCTGGAACCTGCTGTACCTACACATTGGTGAGGATGGTAGCGTTCAGGAGGGTCAGTTGGTGGAGCAAGGAGATCTGATCGGCCATCCGTCCTGCGAGGGCGGCACGGCCACGGGCACCCATGTGCATCTGGCCCGCAAGTACAATGGGGAATGGATTCTGGCCGACGGGCCGCTGCCCTTTACGCTCAGCGGCTGGGTCGCACAAGCTGGATCAAAGCCATATCAGGGAGCGTTGATCAAGGGGGACCAGGTAGTATTGGCCTGCTCCTGCGCCAGCCGGGAAACCAACATCTCTCGATGAAGGTCCGGACCCTGGCGCTGGGGGCATGGCTGCTCAGCGCCTGTTCAGCCCCTGGACCGACGATCTCCACCTCGACCGCAGTTCCACCGGCCGCACCGGAAGCAGAGCACACCCCACTACCTACTCGGGAACCGCACCCACCAGGAGAGCTGGTTCGCTATGAGGCCCAGAGCGGCGACACCCTGGCGGCAATCGCGGCTCATTTCAGTACATCCGTCGAGGCGATCCTGCAGGCAAACCCGCAACTGCAGCCGGGCATCTCGACGCTGTCTCCGGGCTACGAACTCCGCATACCCGCCTATTACCTTCCGCTGACGGGAACACCGTTCAAGATGCTGCCCGATAGCGAGGTGATCAATGGGCCTTCGGCGGTCGGGTTCGATATACGGAGCGAAATGCTGGCGCGGGCCGGGTACGCAGCCGAGCTTTCCGACTATGCCTTCCGGCTCGAGCGACCGGCCTGGGAAGTGGTGAACGTTGTCGCGAGAAACTATTCCATTAACCCACGGCTGTTGCTGGCACTGCTGGAGTATCGGACCGCGGCTCTAACAAGTCCGTTTCCCGACGAACAGCAGCGAACCTACCCGCTGGGATTGACGGACACTCGTTACAAGGGTCTGTTTCGCCAGCTGCTATGGGCCGCGGAGCGTATCAACGATGGCTATTACGGGTGGCGCTCCGGTACCCTGCGAGAATTCGAGACGGCCGACGGCATGCTGTATCGACCCGACTCTTGGCAAAACGCCGGCACGGTTGCGGTACAGATGGTCTTGGCCGGACTGTTGGATGTCAAGGAGTTTGAAAAGGCCGTGGGCCCGGACGGGTTCGCGGCCACATACTCCAACCTGTGGGGGAGTCCGTTTTCGGCAGCGGTGGATTTGATCCCCGGGAATCTGCAACAGCCTGAGCTGTTGCTCCCGTTCGTGCCGAATCGGATTTGGGATTTCACCGGAGGTCCGCACTACTCTTGGGGAACCAGCTTGCCGCTCGGAGCTTTGGACTTCGGTCCACCGGCCATTGCCAGCGGCTGCACGCCCTCGGGGGAGTGGGTGGCGGCGCCCGCGGCCGGGATTGTGGCTCGAAGTGAGGAAGCGATTGTGGTAATTGATTTGGACGGAGACGGCGACGAGCGCACTGGTTGGAGTCTGTTCTTCTTCCATATTGCAGAAGAGGGCCGCATCCAGGCGGGGGTTGAAGTGGAGGTTGGAGATCTGTTGGGACACCCCTCCTGCGAGGGCGGCACGGCCACTGGAACGCATTTCCATTTGGCGCGCCGGTACAACGGGGAGTGGCTGCCGGCCGATGGGGCGTTGCCCTTTGTGATGGATGGATGGGTTGCCAAGCAAGGAGCGGCACTCTATGAAGGCACGCTGGTCAAAGGATCAAAGGTGGTGGCCGCCTGTACTTGCTCCACACGCGAGAACCGAATTCTGTACGAGCTGCCGGGAGGGGACGCATGAGGGTCTGGTTGCAGCCGCCACCGGCCTGTGCTACAATAACGGCGTTCGGGTGGGAGCAGGCTTCGGAAAAGTGGGCAACCCCCACTTTTCTTAATAATGGGCTGGTTGCACTTCCTAACCGCCCCTCCGAGAAGAACGTCAGCAGGTGAACAGAAATGAAAAGCGAATTCTCGTTAGCTTTTAACGAAATTACCGAGCGGTTCGGGCTTTCCCGCGAAACAGTGATGGCGGCGCTGGAAGCGGCCATGGTGTCGGCCTATCGCCGCTCGGTGAACGCTTCCACCGCCCAGCAAATCGAGGCCAGGGTCGCCTCCGACACCGGCGAAGTCCAGATGTTTGCGGAGAAAGAAATCGTCGACGCAGTCGAAAACCCGTTGACCGAGGTGACCCTCGAAGAGGCCCTTCGGTTCGACCCGAATGCTGTGATGGGCGGCATGACCTTGGTCGACTCCACGCCAAAAGACTTTGGCCGAGTCGCGGCTCAGACCGCCAAGCAGGTGATCTTGCAGCGCCTGCGAGAAGCGGAGCGCGATGCCCAGTACGAGGAGTACATCGAGCGAGAAGGGGATATGGTTCATGGGACCGTGCACTCGATCACGCCACAGGCGGTCACGATTGGCTTGGGCCGGGCAGAGGCCATATTGCCCCGCAACCAGCAGATCCCCGGTGAGCGGTTCCACGTCCGTGACCGCGTGCGCGTCTACGTGCTCGAGGTGCGCAAGTCTTCTCGCGGCCCGGTGATCGTGGTCTCTCGGACGCATCCCAACATGCTGCGGCGGCTGTTAGAAATGGAAGTCCCGGAGATCAACCAGGGCCTGGTCGAGATCAAGGCGATCGCCCGAGAGGCAGGCAAGCGCGCAAAAGTGGCAGTGGCGGCAACCCGGGAGGGGGTCGACCCGGTGGGGGCGTGTGTGGGTCTGCGGGGTGTGCGAATTCAATCCATCGTACGGGATCTGAACGATGAGAAAATCGACATCATCGAATGGAACTCCGAATCCGCTGCATTCATCGCCAAGGCGTTGAGTCCGGCCAGAGTCTCAGGTGTCTTTCTGGATGACGACCCAGCCCGTGGCAAGACAGCTGTGGTGGTGGTCCCGGAAGACCAGCTCAGCCTTGCCATCGGCAGGGCGGGAGTCAACGCTCGCTTATCGGCCAGGCTGACGAACTGGCGAATCGACATCAAGAGTCTGGTTGAGGCGGCGACCGAAGCGTTGAACCGGCTTGCCACCGATAAGTCGTTTGCCGACATGGCCAAGGCGGAGGCCGACACCCTGGCGCAGATCCAGTTGATCCTCACGAAGAAGCAAGAGACCCGACCGGTGACGCCGGAGGAGTACAACCAGCTCTCCAGTTTCGTAACTCGGATGGAGAAGGAGATCATGGCCCGCCGCGCCAGCGAGCGCCAGCTGATCCAGGAGAAATTGGAGCGGATTCGAGAAAGGGTACCCGTCAGTGCCTATCAGACAGGGCTGGCGGAAACCGGCCTGAGCACCCGCGTCATCAACCTACTGACCGAAGCTGGCTACCAGACCGCGGGTCAGGCGCTGGAACAAGTCGAACTCGATCCAGACAAGATCCTGGCCCTGCAGGGGATCGGCCCGAAGGCGATGGAGGAGATTCACCAGAAACTCACCGCCTTCGAGTATCCCGAGCCAGTTGTCCTTGAACCCGTGGCTGAAGTGGAGGTGTCTCCGGAGAATGTCGCGGTAGCGGCGGAGAGCACAGTTCCGACCAATGGAGACTTGCGGGAAGTGGTGCTGGGGACTGCACCCACCGGCGAGATCCCGGAGGCCGCCCTGA
>CAYHJH010000033.1:0-5540 GCA_964356605.1 uncultured Anaerolineaceae bacterium | reverse complement strand
CCGCCCTGACAGAGGCCGCGGCAGTCGAACAACAGGGCGAGACCATCGCTCAGCCAATCGAAAAAGTCTTCGAAGAGGCCGTGGGGCTCTTGCAAGAGGCTGTCATTGAGACCGAAGAAGTAGGGGAAAAAGAGGGCTCGGAGGAAGTTGCGGAAGGCAAGGACAAGAAGCGAAAGAAGCGCGCCAAGATTGTTGAGTTCGATCCTGATCTGGGCGCGTCGCTCGTGGTGCGCAAGCGGAAATCAGGCCGAGAAGCCGATTGGGAGAATGTGGACGAGTAAGAAGAGTCCGCGCCTCCTTGCCTGATTGTGTCTCCTAGAACCAGAAAACACGTCCCCCAGCGGACCTGCGTCGGATGCCGGGAGGTGCTTGCAAAACGATCCTTGGTTAGGGTCGTGCGCACGGCGAACGGCGTGGAGATCGACCCGACTTCGAAGGCTCAGGGAAGGGGAGCCTACGTACACGAACGCCGCGAATGCTGGGAAGCGGCTCTGAAAGGTTCGCTGTCCCGGGCGTTGCGGGTGGAGCTTTCCGCAGCAGACCGAATCGAACTGGAACAGCACGCAAGACTGTTGCCGGGCGGGCCCTTCGGCTTCGCTCAGGACGGGCGGGATGGCTGACCCGTTCAGCGCAACACGCTGGCCAAACACATAGGCCGCCGGGGCACTCGCTCAGTCGCGGCCGATCAGGTGGAGGTGCGACATGAGTGAAAACGGGCACACCCTAATTGAGATCCCGAATAGCCTAACCGTCCGCGAACTGGCGGCCCGGATCGAGGCCAGCCCTATCGAAGTCATCAAGAGATTGATGGCTAACGGTGTGATGGCCAACATCAACCAGCAGATCGATTTCGACACCGCTGCGATCGTGATCGCCGAGTTCGGATTCGAGGCGCAGCCCACGGGGCTGCCAGAAGAACAGGCCGCCCAGGAATCGGTCGAGCTGCCGCACTGGCGACGCCTGGTGGGAGACGAGGATCCAACGCTGCTGGTGACCCGACCTCCGGTCGTGACAATCCTGGGACATGTGGACCATGGGAAGACCACCCTGCTCGACGTCATCCGACAAACCGAAGTGGCAGCCGGAGAGGCGGGGGGTATCACCCAGCACATTGGCGCATATCAGGTAACCCACAACGATCGTTCGATAACCTTTCTGGATACGCCCGGTCACGCGGCCTTCACCGCCATGCGGGCGCGCGGCGCTCAGGGCGCCGACATTGCCGTCCTGGTCGTTGCCGCGGACGACGGGGTAATGCCTCAGACCCGCGAGGCGTTGGCCCATGCGCGCGCCGCGCGGGTACCTATCGTCGTCGCGCTCAACAAGATCGACCGACCAAATGCCAACCCCGATAAGGTGAAGCAGGGGCTGGCTGAGCTGGGGCTGGTGCCGGACGATTGGGATGGCAACACCATGGTGGTACCGGTCTCGGCCAAGCAGGCGACCGGGATCGAAGATTTGCTCGAGGCGATCCTGCTGGTAGCCGATTCGACCGAGATCAAAGCCAACCCCAACGGCAAGGTGCTGGGAACCGTCATCGAAGGGAAGCTCGATAAGGCCAAAGGCGTGCTTGCCACGCTGCTCGTCCAGAATGGAACGCTCAAGTTGGGCGACGTGGTGATCGCGGGACAGGCTCATGGCGGAGTGCGAGCCATGTTTGATCACCTGGGCAACTCACTGAAGGAGGCCCCACCCTCGACCCCGGTGTCAGTGCTTGGTCTCTCGGAGGTGCCACAAGCTGGCGATCTGTTCTCGGTCGTGAAGTCGGAACGGGAGGCCAAGACGATCGTCAAGAAGCGCGCCGAGCAGGCAACTCAGCCTGTGGTCGCGGGGCCGGGGCTTTCGCTTGAACAGATCTTCGAGGCCTTTAAGGCCGGTGCCGCGAAGGAGCTCAAGTTGGTAGTCAAGGCGGATGTCCAGGGTTCGCTCGAGCCGATCATCTCGTCCTTGAAGGAGCTCAGTGTCGGTGATATTGGGATCAACATCCTGTACTCCGCGACCGGAAACATCGGCGAGGAGGACGTGATGCTGGCGGCCGCTTCTGAGGCGATCGTGATCGGATTCAACGTGTCGCCTGACCAGCCCGCCAAGCGCCTTGCGGAGGTCCGCAAGGTGGACATCCGTGTCTACGATGTGATCTACCGCCTAACGGAAGACATCGAGAAGGCCTTGAAAGGGATGCTCGATCCTGAGAAACGTGTGACCGAGATCGGGAGGGCCGAAGTGCTGCAAGTCTTCCGCATCCCGAAGGTAGGCAACATTGCCGGCTGTCGGGTCGTCTCTGGTGAAGTTCGCCGCAATGCGAAGGTGCGTGTGTTGCGGGGAGGCCAAATCCTTCATGAGGGGCCGGTCGCCTCGCTCAGGCATGAGAAGGATGACGCTCGCGATATTCAAGAAGGATTTGAGTGTGGGATCGCATTGAAGGGCTTCGACGCGTTCGAACTAGGCGACACCCTCATCGCCTTCTTCGAGGAGATGGTCGCGGTCGAATAGGTTCCCAATCGTGCCCAGCGAGATGCGTGCCCGCAAGGTCGCCGACCGGATTGCGCGGGAACTGGCGATCCTGCTTCAACGTGAGGTGGCGGACCCGCGATTGGCGCAGTTGACCGTGACCGGCGTGGAAGTCGATCGGGAACTGGCCTTCGCCACCATCTACGTAACTGCACTGGGGTCCGAACAAGAAGTGCTCCCCGCACTTATCCGAGCCCGCGACTACTTGCGGCGCGAGCTTGCTGCTCGCATCTCGATGCGGGCTTTCCCTCAACTCAAATTTCGCTGGGACCACTCGCCCGATCGCGGGGCGAGGGTCGACGAGTTGCTGGCCCGACTGAAGGATGAAGCGGGAGATGCAGGCTGAAGTCGCCCGGGCCAAGCAGCTGCTCGATGGCGCCTCTCGGGTGGCTGTCGTCGCGCATGAACGGCCAGATGGCGACGCGGTCGGATCTATGCTGGCCCTTTGCCTCAGCTTGCGAGAACTCGGGAAGCAGGCCCATTCCGTTCTGGCCGGCGGCCTACCCGGTCGCTACGCTTTCATGCCGGGCTCCGCGGAAGTTCAACGGCGAATCCCCGAAGGTGTCGCCCTAGTCATCACCGTCGATGCCGCCGACCTCGGGCGGCTCGGCCTCTCCGACGTCCGTGAAGTTCATATTAACTTCGACCATCATCCCGGCAACACCCGTTTTGCCGCGGTCAACCTGGTCGATCCAGCGGCCGCCGCAACAACGGCGTTGCTCTATCGACTGGCACCTGAATTGGGTTTACCCATCACGCCAGCGGTCGCCGAAAATCTGCTCGCCGGACTGGTGACCGACACAATCGGATTTCGGACCCCGAACGTCACGCCGGAAACCTTGCGGCTTGCGGCCGAGCTGATCGAGGCGGGGGCAAACCTGGAACACGTTTACCGCAAGGGTCTGGTCGATCGGACCTACCTGGCGGTCCGCTACTGGGGCCAAGGCCTGTCGAAGCTGGAACGCCAGGGCGACCTGATTTGGACCAGCCTGAGCCTCGCCGACCGGAAGAGTGTGGGCTATCCTGGCCCGGACGACGCCGACTTGATCGAGATCCTCTCCGCGATTCAGGAGGCCCGAGTCGCGGTAGTGTTTGTTGAACAGTCCGAAAGGCAGGTCAAGGTGAGTTGGCGTGCCCGGCCGGGGATCGATGTTGCGGCGGTAGCCAATCAATTCAATGGAGGCGGCCACACGCTGGCGGCCGGCGCCGTGGTTGAGGGAGGATTGAAGGAAGTGATGGACCGTGTGCTGGCAGCTACTGCTGCTGCCATCCATCCTGTCTCGGGGTCGGGAGCATGACCGCCTTCGGCATCATCGTGGTGGACAAGCCACTCGGGCCGAGCTCGCACGATGTGGTCGAGAGGGTGCGAAGTGGAACAGGCGAGTCCAAGGTGGGCCATGCCGGCACACTCGACCCGCGTGCATCCGGAGTGCTGGTCCTTTGCCTGGGTCCGGCCACCCGGCTAAGCGAATACCTCTCGAGCTCTACCAAGGTGTACGAGGCTGTGGTCCGTTTTGGGAAGGCGACCGAAACCTACGATTCGGAGGGTGAGCCCAACCTACAGACTGGCAAGGTGCCTTCCGCAGGGCAGATCGAAGAGGCGCTTGAATCTTTCCGGGGCGAAATCGTGCAAAAGCCGCCACCTTACAGTGCTGTGAAAGTGAAAGGCAAGAAGGCGTATGAGCTGGCCCGGGAGGGAAAGCCGGTCGCGCTCGAGCCCCGAACTGTGACAATTTACACGCTGGAAGCGCACGAATTCCGGCCGCCGGACCTTAGCCTGCGAATCGAATGCTCGGCCGGCACCTACATCCGGTCATTGGCAAACGACTTGGGCGAAGCCCTCTCCACCGGGGCTCATCTGGCCGCTTTGCGACGGGTAAGAGCCGGCCCGTTCAGCTTGGCCGACGCGGTCGATCTGCTCACCCTGGAAAGTGCGATGTCAGACGGTAGCTGGCGGCAGTACCTTCGCCCGGCGGCCGAAGCGCTCCCCGACCTGCCGATCATCCGTCTGGCAGAAGCGGAACTGGAGCGGATCCGCAACGGTCTCACCATTCCCTCCGAGACAAATCCGCACGGCCTGGCGCGGGCGCTCGCGCCAAGCGGTGAGCTGGTCGCCATCCTCGAAGCGGTCGGCGATGCTCAGGAGTGGCACCCTCGAAAAGTGTTCCGGGCATAAATGCAGCACCTCCAAGATCTTGAAGACGTTCAATTACCTGCGTCTGTGCTGACCATTGGTTCCTTCGACGGCGTGCATCGCGGCCATCAGGATCTGCTTCGCGGCATGCTTGCAGCCGCGCGCGCCAGAGAGATTCCGGCGGTCGTGCTCACCTTTTATCCACATCCTTCGGTTGTGCTGCGTGCCCGAAGACCGGCTTTCTACATCACCTCTCCGGAGGAGAAGACCGACTTGCTGGCCAAGTTTGGTGTCGACATCGTTATTACCCAGACCTTCGATCTAGAGCTCTCCCGAGTGGAGGCACCTGATTTCCTCGACCGGCTGACAGCTCGCCTGAATTTTCAGGACTTGTGGGCAGGGGAGGACTTTGCCCTTGGACACCAGCGCCGGGGTAATCGGCATTATCTGGAGCGAGTGAGCGGCGAGCGAGGTTTTCGCTTCCATATCATGCCTCCCACCAAGCTGGAAGGCGAGGTTGTGAGTTCGACCCGGGTTCGCGAGGCGCTGCGGTCGGGCGATGTGTCCCGCGTAGCGACATACCTCGGTAGGCGTTTCGTGTTGCCCGGCCGCGTGACACAGGGAGCCGGGCGTGGGACGCAGCTGGGTATTCCGACCGCCAACCTGGAAATCTGGGAAGAGCGCGCCTACCCCGGCCGCGGGGTCTATGCCTGCCTGGTGGAGATCCAGAGGCAGCGCTGGCCGGCGGTGACCAACATCGGGGTTCGGCCGACCTTCAAAGATGGGTTCGACTCCCCAATCGTCGAGGCCCATCTGCTCGACTTTGATGGCGATCTGTATGGGCAGGAACTCAAAGTCATCTTCATCGACCGATTGCGCGATGAGCGACGCTTTC
>CAYHJH010000032.1:0-12095 GCA_964356605.1 uncultured Anaerolineaceae bacterium | reverse complement strand
GGGCCTCGGTAGTCTCAGTTTGTCACTGCTCAGAGATCTAGCTGGTCGGGGCGCCGGGATTTGAACCCGGGACCTCACGGACCCGAACCGTGCGCTCTACCGGGCTGAGCCACGCCCCGACAAGCGGATTATACCCTCTCCGGACTACACCGATCAAACCGACTCGCCTAGCTGGTCGTGAAGACCTTGGAGGCGGCCTCCGCCTTAGCCGCTGTTACCGGCAGCATCACGCAGAACAGACTGCCCACGCCCTCTTTGCTTTCGCACCAGATCTGACCATGGTGCATCTCGACCATGGCCTTGGCGATCGAGAGCCCGAGTCCCATTCCGCCATGCTTGCGTGTCAGGTGCGATTCGACCTGGTAGAAGCGCTGAAACACCCGGTCGATGGAGCTCGCCGGTATCCCAATCCCGGAATCGACGACGAAGACTTTGACGTAATCCTCCGATCCCTCCGCCTTGACCCCGACCTGACCGCCTTCATCGGTGAAAATCAGCGCGTTGCGGATGAGATTGGTCAAGGCGATCTCAATCTTGTCCCGATCGCCATCCACAGTCAGTGGGTCGCCGGAGGGTGTGTCACAGTCGAATTCGATCTTTTTCTCCCGTGCAAGTTCGCGCGAGCTGTCGACCAGTGATTGGACCAGCAGGCTCATAGAGAAAGGGCGGTGGCGAACGCGAGACTGGCCCTCCTCCTGGTGCGAGATCCGGGCCAGGTCCTCCACGATCGTCTTCAGCCGTTCCGCGCTGCGTATGATGACCTCGATCTGATCTTGATGCTGTTCATCGACCAACTCGGTCAGAAACGTGGCGTGGCCCAGAATCAACCCCAGGGGGGTGCGGAGCTCATGTGAGGCGATGGCGATGAAATCAGACTTCATCCGGTCCAGCCGCATCAGTTCCTGGTTGGCTTCCTGGAGCTTGGCAAGCAGTCGGGCGTTCTGGATAGCAATCGCCGCTTGAGCTGCCAGAGTTTCTAGGGCGGTTTGATCGGCCTCGGTATAATCCTGGGCACCGACCTTGTTGACCGCCTCGAGGACGCCGATCGGCTCCTGTTTCACCACGAGCGGGACGCCCAGGATTGAGCGGGTCTGGAAATGGATCTGTCGATCGACCTCCCGGTAGATCCTAGGATCCGCTCTGGCGTCGTTGATGATCAGAGGCGATGCTTTGCTGAAGACCCAGCCCGCTACGCTGGAGTCAACCGGCACCGTGATCTTCTTGAGGGCTGGGTTCTGGCCCGGAGGGATGGCCTCGAAGCGCAGCACCCGGGCTGTTGGGTCATACAGCAAGATGGAAGCGCCTTGACTGCCTGTGATCTCGCTGGCAACCGCGACGATCGATTGCAGCAAAGAGGGTAGATCTAAGTTGGAGCTGAGAATCCGGCCGATCTCGAGAAGGCGCTGAAGCTGGTGGGCTTCGCGAAGGGCCGCCAGTGCTGGAGCCATCGCCGGCGAAATTGTAGCATAGCAACGATTCTGACCCCCTAGGAAGACGGTCTGCTTGTGGCCAGCCGATGAGAGCATTCCAGTTGGACCGCCCGGTACCGATTGCGGAGGCGCCGCTCCGGCTTCGGGAGCTGACCGAGCCGCGCCCGGGGCGCGGTCAGCTCCTGCTGGCAGTCAGGGCATGCGGGGTGTGTCACACCGACCTGCACCTGGTCGAAGGTGACATCAGCCCTGCTCACTATCCGGTCACGCCCGGGCATCAGGTAGTCGGGGAGGTTGTTGCGATGGGGGAGGGCGTGGAGGGTTGGAAGCTCGGTGAGCTCGCCGGGGTTCCTTGGCTCCATAGTGCCTGCGGGGTGTGCGACTACTGTCGCCGCGGGGAAGAGAACCTCTGTGAGCAAGCGGTGTTTACCGGTTTTCACGTAGACGGGGGCTATGCCGAGGCGATGTTGGCCGACGCCACCTACGCGTTGCGCATTCCGGCGAGTATCGCCTCCGAAGAGGTAGCGCCGCTGCTGTGCGCCGGGGTTGTGGGCTACCGCTCGCTGCTCAAGGCTGACCTGCGGCCGGGCGAACGGCTCGGCCTGGTGGGATTCGGGGGAAGCGCCCACCTGGCGATCCAGGTTGCACGGCATTGGGGGTGTGAAGTCTACGTGTTCACCCGCAGCGAGGCGCACCGCCGGCTGGCCTCGGTACTTGGGGCGGCCTGGGTCGGGGGAGTCGAGGATGCTGCACCCGAAATGCTGGATCGGGCGGTTATCTTCGCGCCGGTCGGGTCGCTGGTGCCCACCATGCTTGGCAGGCTCCGTGCTGGAGGGACGCTGGCCACCAACGCCATCCACATGAGCCCGATTCCCGAGTTTCCCTATCGACTGATGTACGGAGAGCGCACGCTCAGGAGTGTGGCCAACGCCACCTACCAGGATGGGGTTGACTTTCTGAAGCTGGCGACCGAGATCCCGGTTCGCGCTACGATCCGAATTTACAGGCTGGACCAGGCAAACCAGGCGCTGCAGGACCTCAAGTCGAGCCGCATTGAAGGCGCGGCAGTCTTGATTCCATGATTCGACTTGGGACCTCCGGGTTCTCCTACGATGATTGGGTTGGGCCGGTCTATCCTGAAGACTTGCCGCGCCTGCAGTGGCTCTCGTTCTATGCGCAGCAATTCGACACGGTCGAACTCAACGTGACCTTCTATCGCGTCCCGGGGAAGAAGACTGTCGCAGGCTGGGTAGAGCGCACCCCACCGGAGTTCGCCTTCTCCGTGAAAGCCAATCGCGAGCTGACTCACGAGCGGTCTGCGCCCGACTTCGGGAGCTTTCGAGTAGGCATTGGACCGCTCATCGAATCCGGCAAGTTGGCCTGCATATTGGCCCAATTCCCTCACTCGTTTCACCCAAACGCCGAGAACCGTGCGTACTTGGGCAGGCTGCGGGAGGGGTTGGAAGGTCTTCCAGTCGTCGTGGAATTCAGGGACCGGGCCTGGGTGACGGAGCAGACCTTCGGGCAGCTGGCTGAACTGAGCCTGGGTTTCTGTGCGGTGGACGAACCGAAGCTCAGCGGGTTGATGCCGGCGGTGGCGAAGGCCACCGGACCGTTGGCGTACGTTCGGTTTCACGGCCGCAACGCGGAGAAATGGTGGGAACATGAGCACGCCTGGGAACGGTACGACTACTCCTATTCAGAAGCAGAGCTCCGAGAGTGGGTCCCCAAGATTCGGGGCCTGGAGGCGGAGA
Organism: uncultured Anaerolineaceae bacterium; assembly: GCA_964356605.1. Lineage (GTDB taxonomy): Bacteria > Chloroflexota > Anaerolineae > Anaerolineales > E44-bin32 > JADFRG01. The sequence continues at coordinate 8,911 of CAYHJH010000032.1, read as the reverse complement.
GCTCGGCTGTTCTGGTGTATGCCAACAATCACTACCGTGGTCAGAGCATCGAGGCGATCCGGAAGCTGCGGGAGTTGCTGGGCGAAGTCCATTAGTGGATCGATCGACGATTTGGTCGCCAGGTACCCGGTTGGTATAATCTTTCTGCTGGGGAACTTCCCGGAAGTCTAAAGGTCAAAGCCATGTCTGGACACTCGAAATGGAAGACCATCAAGCGCAAGAAGGAAGCCAACGACGCTCGGCGGGGCAACCTGTTTACTGGTCTGGCGCGAGAAATCGCAATTGCCGCCCGTGAAGGTGGTGGGGATCCGGACAGCAACTTCGCGCTTCGGCTGGCAGTTGACCGCGCCAAGGTCAGCAACATGCCGAAGGACAACATTGAAAGGGCGATTCGGCGTGGCACGGGAAAGGACAAGGAAGGGGCGGCCTTTGAGCAGGTAACCTATGAGGCCTTTGCCCCACATGGCGTAGCGCTGCTGATTGATGTGGTCACCGATAACCGCAACCGCAGCGTTTCCGAGATCAGGCACCACCTGACCAAGGCTGGTGGAAACCTGGCCGAGGCCGGAGCCGTCGCTTGGCAATTCAAGCGCATGACCTATTTTTCCGTCAGCTCAAGCGGTGTGAACCAGGACGAAGTCTTCGAAGCGGCAGTCGAGGCCGGTGCTGATGATGTGGTAGTCGGCGCTGACGACATCGAAATCCTGGCCCCGGTTGCGGCATTCAAGGCCATCAACGACCGGCTGGCGGCGATGAGCATCCGGCCAGCAGAGGCGGGGCTGCGGATGATTCCCAGCGCCGTAGTCAGCCTGGCGGCTGGGGACGCGTTGCAGGTCATGCGGGTGATCGAGGCGCTGGAAGAGGTCGAAGACGTTCAGGAGGTCTTCTCAAACCTGGACGTGACCGAAGAGGCCGTCGCATTGATCGAGACCGCCTGAGCGACCGGGCCGGCCAACTGCATGCTGGTTATCGGCATCGACCCGGGGACCGCCCGCACGGGCTATGGAATCGTGCGGCAGAGCGAAGATGGGTCACTTACCGCTGTTGAATTCGGGGTGATCGTCACCGACTCCGAGCAGGCTCTCCCCCAACGATTGCTCCGTATCTCCAAGAATCTTGCGGATCTGCTTCTCCGGCATCGGCCGGACAGTGGTGCGATGGAGAAGCTCTTCATTCGCGAGCACGTCAATACGGCGCTAAGCGTGGGTCAGGCGTCGGGTGTTGCGCTGCTGACGCTGGCAGAAGCGGATGTTCCGGCGTACGAATACTCTCCCCTTGAAGTAAAGCAGGCGATTTGCGGATATGGCCGGGCAGACAAGACCCAAGTGCAGGAGATGGTGAAGGCCCTGCTGGGTCTGGAGGAGCGCCCTAGTCCGGATGACGCCGCGGATGCGCTGGCGGTGGCGATCTGTCACCTCCATACCGCCGCGGTAATCAGTCGCCTGGAAGCAGGTTCCTGAGTCCGAGTGCAGACCCATCCCTCCAATTGAGGATGTTCAAGTGACAGCAATCGTCCGGCCGTTGAGGGGGTCATCGAACCGATGATCTCATCGCTGCGCGGAATCGTTCAGGCGGTAGGCGAGGGCTCCCTGGTGCTCGAAGTTGGGGGGGTTGGGTTGAGCGTGGCCGCGCCGACCTCAGTGCTCGAAAGAGTCCCGGGAGTTGGCAAGCCCTTCTTTCTGTACACCCATCTCATCGTTCGCGAAGATGCACTGCGGCTGATTGGCTTCAGCAGCCTGGAGGAGCGGGAGATTTTCCTGGAGTTGTTGAAAGTTTCTGGTGTGGGAGCGCGTACGGCGCTGGCCGTTCTATCCACCCTCTCGGTTGACACGCTGCGGATGGCGGTCGCCGGCAACCAGGTCGAAGCGCTGCAGCGCGTACCCGGGGTAGGCAAGAAGACGGCAGAGAAGATCCTGTTCCAGCTGAAGGATCGGATTGCCCCGATACCGCTGATGGAAACCGTGGTCAGCAAAGCCGATTCTGAGGTGCTTTCCGTCCTTACCGCGCTGGGTTACAGTTTGGTGGAGGCCCACTCGGCGGTTCAATCCCTCGAGGGGGAGGCGCCTGAGGATGTCGGGGAACGCATCAAGCTCGCGCTCCAATACTTTGCCCGTCCCTGAGCAGCTCTTCGGCTGAGCGGAACGCATTCGCCTCGGACTCCAAGCGCAGGAGTAATCCGCGGCAGGCAAAGCCTCCAGCCGTTCGTTGCGCATAGCCAAGGACGTGTATCGATGGGACTGGGGTCGGTGTGCTCAACAGATTCAACTTCCGAGCACGCTTGGCCAGCGCGCGTTTGTGAAAGTATAGACAAATAAGAGCCACGTAGGTACACTTGCCCGAGGAGCCATCGCTCAACCTCGGGTTGATCCAATCATCCAAGGGCGAGTTGGCCTAGACTCACGCCAGACCCGGGCAACGATGGCGGGCCGCTCTGCCCAGGCGAGTTGGGAAGTTGTGGGGGCGGGTTGAACAGGTAGGCTGCTTTCGGCGCGACCTGCGACCGGGAGGAAGCATGTCAGATTTCGTTGAGAACTTGTCCTCCGAACTTCGAAAACAGATTACGGAATTCTCTCCAGTAATCGAATTCCGGGACGTCGGCACGACCATCGAGGCCGGCGATGGGATCGCCCGGGTGTCCGGGCTGGCTGCCGTCAGCGCTCAGGAGTTGGTCCAGTTCGAGAACGGGGTGACGGGGATCGCCTTCAACCTCGAGTCCGATGCGGTTGGGGTCATCATCCTGGGCGAGTACTCCGGCGTCGAGGAAGGCATGCCGGTCTACAGCACCGGCCGAATTGCTTCGGTTCCGGTGGGAGACGGGCTGGTCGGTCGGGTCGTTAACGCCCTGGGCGAGCCGGTGGACGGAAAAGGTCCAATCCAATCCCAGGCCTACCAACCGATCGAGCGGATCGCCGCCGGAGTGGTCCAGCGGAAAGACGTGGACACACCGGTTCAGACCGGGATCAAGGCGATTGACTCCATGATTCCAGTCGGGCGCGGCCAGCGCGAGTTGATCATCGGGGACCGCCAGACCGGGAAGACTGCGCTGGCGATCGACACCATCATCAATCAGCGCGGCAAGGATTTGATCTGCATCTACGTCGCCATCGGCCAGAAGCGGGCAGCGATCGCACGGACCGTTGCGACGCTGGAACGATTTGGCGCGATGGAGCACACATTGGTCGTCGTGGCTGCGGCGGATGAGCCCGCCGCCCTGCAGTACATCGCACCATACGGCGGCTGCGCCATGGGTGAGTATTTCGCTGAGAGCGGTCGTCACGCGTTGATCGTTTACGACGACCTCTCCAAACATGCCTGGGCCTATCGCCAGGTCTCACTGCTACTGCGCCGGCCGCCGGGCCGGGAGGCCTATCCTGGAGACGTCTTCTATCTGCACAGCCGGCTACTGGAGCGGGCCGTCCGGCTGGCCGACCGTTTCCTGATCGTCCCGGCGAACTTCAATGCCGAAGCGGGCGAGTCGGATGGAGTGGATGGCCAGGCCTACGGAGGGCCGCTCGCGCGGCACGATGCTGAGACTGCTCTGAAGGCCAGGCCCGATGCAGACAAACTCAAGCTGGCCAAGCTCAAGGGTTCGGGCGGTTCACTGACTGCGCTGCCGATCATTGAGACCCTGCTTGGCGACCTTGCTGCCTATATCCCGACCAACGTGATTTCCATCACCGACGGGCAGATCTATCTGGAAGGCGATCTCTTCAACGCCGGAATCCGTCCGGCCATTAACGTTGGCCTATCGGTTTCTCGCGTGGGCGGCGATGCCCAGACCAAAGCCATGAAGCAAGTCGCGGGAGGGCTGCGCCTGGACATGGCCTCCTATCGTGAAGTTGCTGCCTTCGCGCAGTTTGGCTCGGATCTGGACAAGGCCACCCAGGCCCAGCTGGCCAGAGGTCAGCGCCTACAGGAGATTCTCAAACAGCCTCAGTACGCTCCGTTGGACCTCGCCGAGCAAGTGGTCATGGTGTTCGCGGGTACCAAGGGCTATGGAGACACGATCCCGGTGGATCAGGTGCGGGGCTGGGAGTCGGCCTTGTTACGCCACGTGCAGACCTCCCACCCGGACGTGCTGCGGGAATTAGCAGAGGTGAAGCAAATCTCGCCTGAGTTGGAGACACGACTGAGAGCGATACTGGAGAACTTCAACAAGGGCTGGCGAGGTTGATGCAGGCAAATGGCGACCGCCCGCGAAGTTCGACTGCGTATCCGCAGCGTTAACAACATCGCCCAGGTTACCCGCGCGCTGCAAACGATCAGCGCCAGCCGGGTAAGGAAGGCGCAGGAGGCGGTGATGCGCACCCGGCCTTATGCCAGCAAAGCCTGGCAGATCCTGCAGCACCTTTCCTACGTCCCAGAAGGCGAACACCTGCATCCGCTGCTGGCGGCGCGACCCACGGTAGGACGCGTATTGGTAGTGCTGATCACCAGCGATCGCGGCCTGGCGGGCGCCTACAACAGCAACGTCATCCGCTTCACGCTCGAGCAGTTCCGCGCCAACCAATATCCCGTCAGTTACATCGCGGTCGGCCGCAAAGGCCGTGATGTTCTGCATCGTCTCGGGAAAGACATTCGGGCCGAATTCACTGGGCTTCCGGCTGATCCCGAGTTTGCGGACATAAGCTCGATCGGAGTCATCGCAATCGACGAGTTCCGATCCCACGCGGTCGACCAGGTCCACCTGGTCTATACCGATTTCGTCAACCTGCTTCGACAGCAGCCGACCACGAAGCAGCTTCTCCCGCTGGAGATCGGCAGTGCGGGGGCGAGGGTACAGGCCTTCGAGGACCTGCCAGGCAGCCCCCCGGGAAGCTATATCTATGAGCCGGCGCAAGAGGCGTTGATCGACCACATCATGGTGCGCTTCACCCAGCTCCAGCTCTATCAGGCAGTGCTCGAGTCGTTGGCCAGCGAACATGCGGCACGCATGGTCGCCATGCAGAACGCCACGGAGAATGCATTGGAACTCTCAACCGAGCTGAAGTTGCAGTACAACAAGGCCCGCCAGCTGGCGATTACAAGCGACATGCTGGACATTGCCGGCGGGGCTGAGGCGTTGGCGCAAGGCAGGTAGGAGCTGAAATGGAACGGTCGATCGGATCCGTGGTCGAGGTTCAAGGCGCGGTCGTGGACTGCGAATTCCCGCCTGGCAAGCTTCCAGCGGTCTTTGACGCAGTCGAAGTGGAACGAGATGGGAACGAGCCGCTGGTCCTCGAAGTCCAGCGCCACTTGGGACAGAGCGTGGTCCGCACGGTGGCAATGGATGCGACCGACGGGCTTAAGCGTGGGGTGCCGGCGGTCGCCACCGGTGGGCCGATTATGGTTCCGGTGGGTGAGGCGACGCTCGGCCGGGTATTCAACGTGCTCGGCCTCCCAGTGGACCGTAAAGGCCCGGTAAAGGTCGACCAGCGCTACCCGATCCACCGTCCGGCGCCCTCCTTTGAAGAGCAATCCCGCAAGGTGGAGGTGTTTGAGACCGGCCTCAAGGTGATCGACCTGATCGCCCCATTCACCAAGGGCGGCAAGACCGGTATCTTCGGCGGCGCGGGGGTGGGGAAGACCATCATCATTCAGGAGCTGATCCGCTCGATCGCCACTGTGCACAAGGGAAACTCGGTGTTTGCCGGAATCGGTGAGCGGACCCGCGAAGGCACCCAAATGTACCGGGAGATGATCGAGTCGGGGGTCTTGAAGGACACCGTGCTGGTGTACGGCCAGATGAATGAGCCGCCCGGGGTCCGGCTGCGGGTTGGCCTGACGGCGCTCACCATGGCCGAATATTTCCGCGATCAAGGCCGTGACGTCCTGCTCTTCATCGACAACATCTTCCGTTTCAGCATGTCCGGCTCGGAAGTTTCCGCGCTATTGGGACGGATGCCGTCCGCGGTCGGCTACCAGCCCACGCTGGCCACCGAGATGGGCGAGCTTCAGGAGCGGATCACTTCCACCCGGACCGGCTCGATCACCTCGATGCAGGCGGTGTTCGTTCCGGCGGATGATTACTCCGACCCGGCGCCGGTAGCCACCTTCACCCACCTGGACGCCACCATCGCACTTGAGCGGTCAATCGTGGACAAAGGGCTGTACCCGGCCGTCGATCCGCTCGCCTCCACCTCACGCATCCTGGATCCGCAAGTTGTCGGGGAGGAGCATTACAGCGTCGCGCGCGAGGTCCAGCGAGTGCTGCAGCGCTACAAGGACCTGCAGGACATCATCGCCATCCTCGGCATCGAAGAGCTGAGCGAGGCGGATAAGCTGATTGTTGCACGGGCCCGCAAGATCGAGCGCTTCTTCTCGCAGCCGATGTTCGTGGCCGAGCAGTTCACCGGACAAGATGGCCGCTACGTCCGGCTCCGCGATACCATCCGCGGTTTCCGGGAGATTCTGAACGGCGTCCACGACGCCCTGCCCGAGCAGGCCTTCTACATGGTCGGGACGATCGATGACGCAGTTAGCAAAGCCGTGAAGCTGGCGGCCGAAAACTGAGTATGCCGCTGCGCTGCGAAATCGTCACTCAGGATCGAAGGCTGTTCGAGGGCCCGGCCGACATGGTCGTTGCCCCGGGCAGCGAGGGCTTAATGGGGATACTTCCCCATCACGCACCCTTGCTCTCGACCCTGGATTACGGATTGCTGGCGGTCCGTTATAAGGGTGAGGAGGAGGTGTTCACGATCGCCGGCGGAGTGATCGAGGTCCTGCCCGACTCGGTCACCGTGCTGGCCGACTCCGGCGAACATGCGGCCGAGATCGATGAGCAGCGGGCCGAGGACGCGAGACGCCGGGCGGAGGAGTTGCTGGCCAAAGGCCCACCGCCTGACACCGATGAGTATCTGACTATTCAGGCCGCGCTGCGCAGGTCGAACTTGCGGTTGACCACCGCGCGCAAGTACCGAGGCCAGCGACCGGCCCGAATCCGCCCTGCGGATTGGAGCTCGCAGCCTTAGTGGGACTGCTGGGCAAGGAGCTCGGGATCGATCTGGGTACGGTCAACACCATCATATGCGACGGTGGTGAGATCGTGCTGCACGAACCCACCATGGTGGCCGTGGACATCGAGGAACTTAAGATCGTCGAGGTCGGCCAGGCGGCCCGCGAGATGGATGGGCGCGTTCCGGAAATCATCGAAGTCATGCGGCCGGTGCGCGACGGAGTGATCGCGGAATTCGAGGTCACGATGCGCATGCTGCGCATCTATGTGGAAAAGGTCTGCGGCCCGGCCAGGCTGTTCAAACCGCGGGTGATGATCACCGTGCCCTACGGTGTGACCAGCGTCGAGTCGCGGGCCGTACATGAGGCCGCCTTGCAGGCCGGCAGCCGGGAAGTGCATCTGATCCAGGAGCCGCTGGCGGGGGCAATTGGGGTGGGGCTGCCGATCGCCACCCCCTCCGGAAACCTGGTCGTGGTCCTCGGGGGCGGCGTCACCCAGGCCGCAGTGATGGCGATGAGCGGAATCGTCGTCGCCGATGCTGTGCGCATTGGCGGAACCAAGGCGGACGAGGCGATCGCCAGCTATGTCCGCCGCAAGTACGGGCTGGTGATCAGCCAGCGGACCGCAGAGGAGGCCAAGATTCGGATCGGGGCGGCCCTTCCTCAGGATGAAGAGCGGACTATGGAAGTCCAGGGGCAGGACCAGGTAACCGGGCTTCCGAGGCCAATCACATTGACCACCAACGAGGTGGTAGAGGCGTTGCAGGAGACTCTGACCCTGCAACTGACCGCGATCAAGAACGTGCTGGAGCGGACGCCCCCAGAGCTGGCCTCCGACATTATCGACCGCGGGATGGTGGTCTGTGGCGGGGGATCGCTGCTGCGGGGGATCGACCGCTGGCTGACTCGCGAGACGGGTGTGCCAGCCTACCTGGCAGAAGACCCCATTGAATGCATCGCCAAGGGGTCGCATCGCGGCCTGAGCATGCTCGAGCGGCTGCGCCGGAATCTTCCGACCGTCTGACGCAGCACTCACTTGGCCTGGTGAGTCCGGAAGTCACCGGCGGGCTGCTCTTACTTCCGAACCCATTTCCAACCCCACGCCATTCTGCTGCAGATCTCCCGGTACCGCATAGCCAAAATATGGCATGGGAATGAACCCAGCCGCGCATTACTTCCTTATCGGATCAGGAAAGAAAACTCAGGAGATGTAATAGGTCATCCGCTGCAAGTGCAGCACCGGGTCGATGTACTGCACCCGCACGGCTTTCGGCACGCTGATCGAGGTCGGGGCGTAGCAGAGGATCGCCCGGATTCCAGACTCCACCAGTACGTCGGTCACGCCTTGAGCTTGTTCCGCCGGGACAGCCAGCATGGCAACCCGGATCCGCTTTCCCCGGATGTCTTTGGCCAGGTCGGCAGCATCCAGGATGGGGTAGCGGCCAACGTAAGTTCCAATCTTGCCAGGGTCATTATCGTAAATCGCCACCACCCGAAAGCCCCGATCCAAGAACCCCGGGTAATTGGCCACCGCCCGGCCCAAATCGCCCACCCCAATTAAGGCCACCTCCCACATCTGCTCGACCTTCAGGATGCGCTTGAGCTGTTCGGAGAGGTAACCGATGTTGTAGCCGGTGCCCTGCTTGCCGAACTCCCCGAATTGCGAAAGGTCCTTACGGATCTGGGCCGAGGAAATCCCGAGCTTCTCGCCCAGTTCCTGGGAGGAGGTAATCTCCTTTCCTTCTGACTCCATCTGAGAGAGAGCCCGCAGGTAAAGCGGCAAGCGGCCTACAACGATGTCTGGCACTGCGGAGGTCCGCATTTCCGGCCTGTCCGAAAATGAAGCTGGGCTAATCTATCATAGCCCACCCATAAGTGCAAACTGGCGCAAATGAGCCCGATTCTGACCCACAGGTATAATCCGCGCGGGTTTCCGCTCCCGCGTATTCGGGGAGCCAATTCCACAAAGGGGATCTGC
>CAYHJH010000031.1:6355-12151 GCA_964356605.1 uncultured Anaerolineaceae bacterium | reverse complement strand
GCCGGCCGAACATGTGCAACTACAGCTTGTCCTTCAACTCCATCGCCAACCAATCTTGGTCGACCGGGAGTCGCTTGATCCGCACACCACAGGCGTTATAGATCGCATTGGTGATCGCCGGGGTCGTGGGGATACTCGAAATCTCCCCCACTCCTTTGGCGCCGTAAGGACCGTCGGCAGCTGGATGCTCCACCGGGATCGAGATGATCTCCGGTGTGAGCAGGATGCCCGGCATCCGGTACCGGGCGAGGCGATCGGTGAAGACCCGGCCCTCTTCGACGATGAAGTGCTCGGTGGTGGCGTTCCCCAGACCCATCATGACGCCACCCTCCACCTGGCCCAGGAATCCGAGCGGGTTGATCACCTTGCCCACATCGTGGGCCGCGATCACCCGCAGCACCTGAACCTCGCCGGTCTCCAGATCGACTTCGACTTCGGCCGCCTGGGCGGAGAACGAGTAGGCGAAGTGCATGTCGCCGCCGGTGCCGAGTGGTTGGGTGGAGGGCGCCCAGTACTCGTATAGCGCCCGCGGACGGCGCCCCTCTTCCTTCATCATGCTCGCCGCCTCGCCCAGAGAAACCTGATGGCCGTTTACCTGAGCCAGGCCCTCGTGGAACTCGATCCGATCGGGCGGCGTGTCGTACCGCTCCGACAGCGTTGAAGCGATCGCCTGTTTAATCGCCTCGGCGGCAAATCTGACCGCGTTGCCGGTCACATAGGTCTGGCGGGAGGCCGTGGTGGGGCCTCCGTCCGGCGTGAGATCGGTGTCCGAGAGCAACACGCGTACATTGTTTACTGGCAAGGTGAGCTCCTCGGCGGCAATCATCTGCAGCACCGCCACCAGACCCTGGCCGATCTCGGCCGAAGAAGACCGAACCTCGGCGGTCCCGTCTTCATACAGCTCGACCTCGGCAGAGGCCTTATCCGGGGCGCCGCCTCCCAGGCCAGTGTTCTTGTAACCGACTGCGATCCCCCAGGCCCGGCGCCGGTTTGGCTCGCCCTCGACCGTCCAGGACTCGAATGGGTCGCGGGCGGCAGTGAATTCCAACATCTTGGCGTGCACTTTCTCGATGCACTCTGACAGTCCGACGCTCTCACGCAGCAATTGGCCAGTGTTGGTTACCGACCCCACCCGCAGCGCGTTCACCATCCGGAGCTCGACCGGGTCCATTCCCAGACGCTCGGACAGTTGATCGATCGCCGATTCAATCGCGAATGTGGACTGGGTGACCCCGAAGCCGCGGAACGCTCCCGCTGGCGGGTTGTTCGTGTACATGGCGTAGCAATCGGCCTTGACGTGTGGAACGATATAGGGACCGGCCGAGTGAGTGGTCGCCCGGGTCATGACCTTTTCGCCCAGCGAGGCGTAAGCTCCGGTGTCGCCGTACAACTCGGTCTCGGCCGCGACGAGCGTTCCGTCACGCTTCGCTCCCAGCTTGACTCGAATCTGGGTGGCATGTCGCTTGGGATGCACCAGCAGGCTCTCGTGCCGGTCGTATAGGATCTTGACCGGGCGGCCAGTGGCCTTGGCGAGCAGCGCAGCGTGTATCTGGCCAGCGATGTCTTCCTTTCCGCCGAAGCCACCGCCAATCAGCGCGCCGATGACCCGCACTTCTTGATCGGCCAGCCCCAGACAGCGAGCGATCTGGCTGCGATCGGCGTACGGAATCTGAGATCCGACATTGACCTCGACCCGACCGTGCTCAGTTATTCGCGCAATGCTGCACTCCGGTTCCAGGAACGCGTGCTCTGTGATGGGCGTGTGATAGGTATCCTCCAGGATGATCTCGCTTTCGGCCCAACCGGCCTCCAGATCACCCTTGCGGACTTTGATGTGTTTGAGCAAGTTCCCGTTCTCGTGGAGCCTCGGCGCATCTTCAGAGCGAGCTTGCACCGGGTCGGAGACGACCGGCTGGTCCTCGAATTCAGCTTGAATTAACCGGAGCGCCGCATGGGCGATCTCCCGCGTCTCCGCCGCAACCAGCGCGATCGCGTCGCCGACATACCGCACTCGCTCACCCACGCCCACCAGCGCTGGCCAGTCCTTGATCACCAAACCATGGTTTCGCTCGCCGGGGATATCTTCAGCAGTGAGCACCGCAGACACACCCTCCAGTTCTTTTGCAGCACGGACCTCCAGCCTCCGCAATATGGCATGCGGAACCCGCGCTCTCAGCGTGGCACCATGCAGCATTCCCGGGAAGGCGTAGTCATCGGCAAACAAGGCCTGCCCGGTTACCTTCCCCACCGCGTCCGGCCTGGGCACGAGCTGGCCGACGACGCGGGTGTTACCTGAAGTGGGGACCTCGGGCGGCCCGATCGGGCCTCCTGTCTTCATGCTGCTCGCCGCAGCCTGGACCGAGCGGATGATCGTCGGATACCCGGCGCACCTGCACAGCGTGTCTTTGAGCGCATGTCGAATCTCTTCTTCGCTGGGATCGGGGTTCTGGTCGAGCAGCGCCGCGGCAGTCATGATCTGGCCGGGGATGCAGAAGCCGCACTGGACCGCCCCATAGGCAACGAAGGCCTCCTGAAGTGGGTGCAGCCGGCCGTTGCTTGCCAGCCCCTCGATCGTGGTGATCGACCTTCCATGGGCCTTGGCCGCCGGGAACACACACGCGAGCACCGGCACGCCATCGAGCAGCACCGTACAGGTGCCGCACTCGGCCTCCTCACAGGCGATCTTGGTGCCCGTCAGCAGCAGCCGGTAACGCAGCAAGTCCGACAGCATTTCGCCCGGTCCGACGGCGAGTTCATGGAAGCGGCCGTTGACCGTCAGCTGCAGCGGAGAATCGGGAACGGTTACGTTCTTGCTCATTCTCAGTGCGCCATGCCGGAAGCGACCTGCCCGGCTCCATGTTCACCGGTCCCAGCCTCCACGCGCAGCCGGCCTTCGGATGCGCGCAGCGTCCGCCAAAGCAGAGTGCGCAGCAGGTGCTGGCGATAGGCAGTGGTAGCGCGGTGCCGACTGGTGCGGAGCTGGACCTCCGAGCGCAGCGCGAGCAGCGTCCGCTCAAGCGCCGCTTCGTCCAACTTGCTCCCCTGCAAGGCTGCCTCGGCGGCCCTGGCTCGTAGAGGGCGCGGACCAGCCGGCCCGACGGCCAGGCGAACTTTCAGGACGGTCCCCTCCTCATCGAAGCGGATCCGAGCCGCCATGTTCAGGATCGCAATGGCGACCCCCTGGGGCCGCATGATCCGGCAGAATGCTGAAGCCTCCCTTGCCAGCTTGGAAGGGAAGCGGAATCCGACCAGGATCTCGCTCGATCGATCGAAGGTCGGCTTTCCAGGCCCTTCGAACAGCTCTTCGAGGGGCAGCCAGCGCGCACCAGCGCCTCCGGCAACCTGAGCTTCGGAACCTAGCGCCAGGAGCGCGATCGTCCCGTCGCCGGCCGGGAGGGCGTGTGCGACATTGCCGCCTAGCGTCGCGACGTTGCGCACTTGGGGACCCCCAATCAGCTCACTGGCCTCGACCAGGCAGTCGGCATTGGCGCGGATGACCGGGTGGTGGATCACGTCGTTGAGTGTCACCGCCCCTCCGACGTAGACCCAGCCGTCCTGTTGGGAAATCTCGAGCATCTCTCGTACCCGACTGACATCCACCAAAGTCTCTACTGTCGGGTGGCGGCCCTGCTGGAGATCGAGCAGCAGGTCGGTACCGCCGGCTATCACCGCGGCATCGCCTGCCGACTCGCGCAGAATGCTCAGCGCGTCCGCCAGATTATCAGGGGTTCGGTACTGCTCCCAACGGCGCATGATTTGTGAGGTGCGGGGGACCGGCCGGCACTTATCGAAGAGCGGGGATGCTCAACGCCGTCGCAGGGAAAGCCTACGCACGACCGCCGATCCGGTGTGAGCCGATTCTAGCACAAGCATAATGGCGCCATAGTTGTCGATTGAACCGGGGCGGCTCGACACTCACCGCATATCCGGCATCTAGTTTGTGACAAATATCACAGAACGTCCGCCCCCGGCGAACGCGCCAGGAACCGGCCCATGCCCCGCTTTCCCAACCACCTGTCGCCGTCCACGATGAGCCGCCCCCGAAGGAAGACTTTCTCCGGAAAACCGACCAAGTCCCAGCCTTCGTAGAGGTTGTAATCCGTCCGGTGACGGGCATGGGCCAGGCCGTAGGTCAGCCGGCGAGTTGGATCCCAGATGACGACATCGGCATCAGACCCGGGGAGCAGGTCGCCTTTCTTTGGATACAGGCCGAAGATTTTTGCCGGGTTGGTGCTCATCAAGGCCACGAATTGGGTAGGCGTGATCCTGCCTTGGCCGACGCCAAATGTCCACAGCACCGGCAATCGGTCACCGACTCCCGGCAGCCCGTTGGGAATCTTTGTGAAATCGGCGGCACCAAGTTCCTTGCCGGGGATGGCGACTCGCTCCCCCTCGTACTCGATCGGTCGGGTTCCATCGTAGAAGAATGGGCAGTGGTCGGTCCCGATCGTCAGCAGATGCCCTTCTGCCAGGCCCCTCCAAAGTCCGGCGTTATCGGTCTCTGTTCGCATCGGCGGAGAGCAGATCCAGCGCGCCCCATCCGGGCGTTTGAGGTACTCCTCGGTGAAGAAGAGATACTGGGGGCAGGTCTCGCCCATCACCCGCGCCCCGCGTGCTCGTCCGTACTGGATCTGATCGAGCTCGCCGGCCGTATTGACATGCACGACATAGAGCGGAGAGCCGGCTTGCTCGGCCAGGGCGATCCCGCGCAGCACCGCCTCGACCGCGCCCCACGCCGGCCGGGTGCGGGCATGCCACTCCGGTTCGGTGTGCCCGTCGGTCAGGGCCTCGGCGGTGAGGATTTCGATTACGTCCCCATTCTCGGCGTGCAGCATCGTCAGCAGGCCGTGCTCGGCTCCGATGCTCATAACTTCGAAGATCTCACCGTCCTGCAGACGGAGCCGCCCATTGTACGCGGTGAAGACCTTTAGAGTGGTGATCCCCTGCTCGACCAGTTTGGGGATCTCGGCCCGGACCCCATCGTCCAGCCGGGTGATGTTCATGTGCAAGCCGAAGTCGATCGCCGCATTCGGATCGGCTTTCGCTCGCCAGGCCTCGATGCTTTCCCCGAGCGTCGGCCGATCCAGGGGGACGAAGTCCAGCACCGTCGTCGTTCCGCCGAAGGCCGCGGCCTTGAGGCCGGTATAGTGGTCATCCGAGGAGACAGTACCAAACATGGGGAGGTCGAAGTGAGTGTGCGGGTCGATACCGCCGGGCATTACCAGCTTGCCGGTCGCGTCGAACACTTCTGCCCCATCGGCCCGTAACCCTGTACCGATCCGGGCGATCTTCTCGCCCTGAATGTGCAGATCGGCCCGCTCTTCTCCTCGGACGGTCAGCAGCGTACCGCCCTGAATCAAAATGTCGCTCATGCCTGCCGGTTTCCGAGTGCGAATTATAGGCCGGTCGCTCTCGAGGCCCTAACCACGGGGACCTTGTGCGAAGCCAGGGTTTGTGGATCGCCCCGATGTGATGAAACCGCGCTGGCGAGAAACAAAAAGGCGCCCGCTGGGCGCCTGGCCGGAGATCAGATTCGAATCAGGTGAGGAAGTACTCGGTTCCGCAGTACCGGCAGGCCACGACTCCCTTTCCGGCGAGGCTCACTTCGCCCCCACAATGCTTGCAGCGTTCCAGGTCGCGCAGATTGGCGGCTTCTGCCGAGTAGAGCGTGCCTTCCTCCCAGTTGATGTAGCCGCTGAACAATCCCATCCCGACCAGGGCATGAATCTGGTCCTGCACTTCCTTGCGAGTGGATCCGAGATCGATGACCAGTTCGCTGATCGGCACCTGTCCCTT
>CAYHJH010000031.1:0-6255 GCA_964356605.1 uncultured Anaerolineaceae bacterium | reverse complement strand
CGCCCGGTGTTGTTGAGCATTCGGGTCAGGCCGGCGCTCAGGCCCATCAAACCCCCGGCCAAGCTGTTCGACATCCCCTGGAGCCCACCGGCTCCACCGCCCGCCGAAGCGCCTCCACCCGCGCCAGCGGTCGTCGGGGTACCTGCCCCGGGGCCCCAGCCACCGTAGGGGACGTACCAGATCGGCCGCGGTGTTGTGGGATCTTGAGCAAACCTGTGAATCCAGGATTCCTTGATGCCAAAGGCGATCGCGTAGGGCAGATACTTCTCAAAGAGCTCCCCGGCCTGACTCAGATCGGCCAGCTTGTCGATGCGCTCCATGTACGTCCTGAACGCGGCCCATCGCGCCGCGGCCTCGGCCCCTTTGCGGGTCTTGGCCGGCATAGCCCCGGCGGCGATCAGGGCGGACAGACCCATGAGGCCAATCCCACCAAAAACGCAGGGGAGCAAGCTGGAATACCCGGCGAACGCGCCGGAAACGAAGATGCCGATCAGGAATGCCGCAGCCAACAGGCCGCCCCCGATCGCGCGCCACATCGTGCGGACGGTGTTGGGATTGGCGCGGAAGAATCCGCGGTTGACCATCTCACTGTAGAGGTTGCTCTGGATCGATGGCAGGCGGGTGTAGAACTTCTCGCGCAGGTCGCTCAGCTCGACCGAGTTGCCCCCGCCGCGGAAGATCCCTGAAAGGATCTCGGTCTCCACTGGATTCAGCCCATCGGGCGTTCCGGCTTCCCGATGAAACACGAAGTCAGACGAGCCGAGTCCCAGCAGGCCCTTGGCGGCCGATTCCTCGATCCGGACGTGACCGCGGCGGGCGAGATCGATGATCGTGGCGACCACGTCGCGCATTTCGGCCTTCTCGTCCAGCAAGGTACCTAACACGCCGGGCGGGAGGGTATCGGGCGGCTCTTCGAGGTACTCCGGAACCGGGCCGACCTTGGGGTCGCGCCCCCGTAGGTACCAGATGAAGTAGATCAGCGCCGGCCCACCGATCACGAACATCAACGCGATCAGTCCGAGACCGAGGTCGACCCAGTCTTTGAGATTCTCTTCATAGTACAGCTCGGCGTCCCGAGCGGCCTGCCAATCGGGCTTTCGGTCCGCGATGGCACCGTGGCTGAACTCGATGCCCACTTCCATAAAGTCGACGCTCGACAGCGGCTCGGTCGCCAGGAAGGTCACGCTGGATCCGTCTGCGTTCTGACCCCAGGTGGCCTGAGCTCCGGCCGAGTCGATGATCTGGAACGAAGCTCCGGGCGGGAGGATGACGGTGGTGCTGGCCTCCTGGATGGGGAAGTCACGCACGTCGTCGATGGCAATCCACTGCAGCTTGTCACCGCCGTCATAGATTCGGATCGCGCCGTGCACCGTGTAGGCCAGATCGAAAGTCCGCACCGTATCGGCGGTTGGCGGGAAATACCAGCGCACTTCCAATTCGTTCTCCTCAATCGAGGTCTCGAACGTGAATGGCTCCTCGCCAAACGTCGCCTCGGCATAGGCCGCACCCCCCGGTTCGCTGATGCTCACCTCGGTAATGCCATCCGTCTTGTCCAGAGGGATGACCGCGTATCCGAAGGTGAAGGTCCCGGAAGTGAAGCGGATACGCTGCCGCTCCACTACGCGCAGGTCACCGTTCGGCTGCATGGCGAGGGTGACGTCGTACTGCTCCCAATAGAGGGTTTTGCTTTGGGCGGCTGCAATCTGCGGGAAGAAGACGAACCCGAAAATCAGCGACAGGGCGACTACCCGTCGCATCAAGGCAAGTCCGCGCCGATCGGCCGAGCCAGACACCGGGGCCATGATACCCGCAACCCCTGTGCCAGTCGAGCCAACCACTTTCCTACGTGGCTGACGATTACCAGAAGAGGGGATTCAGACTGAGGCCCAGGCGAATCCTGCACGATCTCGAAGCATTCGCCACAACCGTTCTCGGGCGCGAGTGGGTGGAACTGTCAGATCGGTGAGATCGGCTGCGCTGAACACCCGATCGCCGGTCGTGTACAAGAAGCTGAACCGTCTCCAATTCCGAGACGGAATTGAGGGTGCCAGCTCCAGCAAAGGCCCGAGCTGCAGTTTGAAGTACGGGTCATCGGCTCGCGGGTGATCGGTTTCCAGGTAAAGCAGCTCACGCCGAGTCACCAACTCCACCCCGCGCACCTCGGCCAGATAGCGAACGGACCAGCGCTGTGAATTAAACGAGCCCGGAAGGTAGAACGCCACCCAATCCACCCGAACCGTCTTCGGGGCGGTGGTGAGCGGGATGCGGTACCACCCCAGCGTACGGGCGATCTCCAGATCGCGCGGCGTGTTGAGGATCGCCACCAGGACCAGGTCGTCATCGCCGGGGCGCGGGGCCCCGTTTTCTGGAATGAGCAGTCGCCGCGGGTCCGCTGCCATTCGGTTGAGCTCCTTAACCACAGTATAGACCATTTGTTCTATATTGTCAACTGCCCCGAAAGAAAAGACCCTCCCCGCTGGGGAGGGCCGATACGGGCAGAGGATTTCTCCCCCCCGACTACGCCGCCTCGAGCAGCCCTACCCGCTCGTTGAAGGCCTGGATGTGTTCGTCGATCTCTGGAACCTGGTTCTGAACTCCGGTCCAGTACTCCGGGTCGTACCACTGGGCCATGAGCTCTTCGGACGTCCGGCCTTGCTGCTCCACCCAGGTGAAGTATTTGAGGTTGTGGATCCGGCGCCGATCGGGGTAGCGCAGCTCGAGCATCCGGTCGGTCGTCAGCCCGTGGAGATAGCGGGCGAAATCGGCCGCCGCCTGCAATTCAGTGTAGTCGCCGTACTCGGTCCGCATCTCCTGGAGCCGACTCTGGTACAGATCCATCGAGTCGGTCAAGACCGTGATGACCACGTCGCTTGATCCCAGCTCATAGTACTTTGCGAATTTGATCGCCATCGTCAGGTTGGCGATCCCAGAGAAACCGAGCAGATGAAGCTGCTCGACGGTCTCCTCGGGGACTCCACGGGAGGCCAGGTAGCGCCGGCCGACCGGTTCATTAAACAGGCGGGCCAGGGCGACGATGCCGCTGTCATCCAGATCGATCACCAGGTCGGTGTTCTTTATGTTGTGAATCCACGGCACGTGTTTGTCTCCGATGCCCTCGATGCGATGCGCGCCGAAGCCGTTCTCCAGCAGAGTGGGGCATTGGGAGGCCTCTCCGGCCGCGATCTTGCTTGCCGGGAAGTGCTGCTTGAGCAAATCCCCGCACGCAATTGTCCCCGCCGACCCGGTGGTCAGGGTGAGGCCGCGGAATGTCTCATCCGGTCCCAGCTCGCGCTCAACTACCTCCAGCATCGCATGCCCGGTCACGTCGTAGTGCCAGAGATAATTCCCGAACTCCTCGAACTGGTTGAAGATCATCAGATCCTCGCCCGAGCGGCGCAGCTCCCAGGTCTTATCAAAGATCTCCTTGACATTGGACTCGCTCCCGGGGGTCTTGATCACTTCGCCGGCGATGTTCGCCAACCAATCGAATCGCTCCTTGCTCATTCCTTCGGGAAGAATGGCGATCGATTGGCAGCCGAGCAGGGCCGAGTCGTAGGCGCCGCCGCGGCAGTAGTTGCCGGTGGAGGGCCAGACGGCCTTTTGAGTCGTCGGGTCGAACTGGCCAGTCACCAGGCGGGGAACCAGACATGCGAAAGCCGCACCGACCTTGTGGGCGCCGGTCGGGAACCACTTCCCCGCCAACGCCAGAATCCGAGCCTCGACACCGGTCAGAGTGCTCGGGAATTCCAGGGTGTTCACCTTCCCAAATCCGCCCCCCAAGGCGACCGGCTCGTTCTTCCAGGTGATGCGGAAGAGATTAAGCGGATCGAGATCCCAAAGTCCGACTCGGCCCAGCCGCTCCCGGGTGGCGCCCGGAATGCGGCTCGGGTCCTTCATTTGCTCAAAGGTCGGAATGACGATGCCACGTTCTTTGGCTCGAGCGGCGGCACGGTTCAGCCGATCCTCCATCAGGGAAAGATCGATCATGGTTGCGGCTCCACCACTGCCTCTGGCTCCTCGCTGAGCACGTACAGCGGCCGGCCCTTCGCTTCGTCGTACAACCGACCGACGTACTCACCCAGAATTCCGAGCGAGATCAGTTGGACCCCTCCCAGGAACAGTACCGCAATCAAGGTGGTCGCCTGGCCCACCAGCTCCTCGCGCCCGCTCACCCGGAGCAAGATGACCAGCGGAATCGCAAGCGCGCTTAAACCGGCGCAGATGAAACCGAAGTAGGTGGCCAGCTGCAGCGGGAAGTAGGAAAACCCGGTGACCGCATTGATCGCCAGCCGCAGCATCTTGCGGAACGGGTACTTGGTCTCGCCGGCCATGCGGGCGGCGCGCTTGTACGGAATCCCGATCTGCCGGAAACCCACCCACGCCACCATGGCGCGCGGGAAGCGGTGTCGTTCGCGCATGCGGTTCAACACCGTGACCACCTTGCGGTCCAAGAGACGGAAGTCGCCGGCATCGAGCGGAATCTCGACGTCGGTGATGCGGTTGATCAGCCGGTAAAACAGAGCGGCCGTGGTCTTCTTGAACCAGGACTCCCCCTCCCGCTCGGTGCGAACCGCATAGACCACTTCGTATCCTGCTCGCCACCGGCTGACCAGCTCGGCGATGAGTTCCGGGGGATCTTGCAGGTCGGTGTCCACCACCACCACCGCCTGGCCGCGGCTATAGTCCAGCCCGGCGGTGACCGCGATCTGGTGCCCAAAGTTGCGGGCGAACAGCAGCGGCCGGACCCGTGGGTCTTCGAACGCAAGGTTGCGGATCATTTCCGTGGAACCGTCGCTGCTGCCATCATCCACCAGCAGCAGTTCCCAGGGCTCGCCCAGGCCATCCATCGCCTCGCGTACGCGCTCGTAGAAGGTACGTATCGTGCCGCTCTCGTTGAAGACCGGCCCAACGACCGAGAAAGTTGGTTCCATCGCGGCAAGTTTCAGGTTCACGTTTCGAAGGATATGCTATCTCAGGAGCTTCCGCTAGCAATCCGGCAGCGGTCGATCGGTGCTGATGGCCGGAGGGCTCGGCGACCAAGCCACTTCAAGATGTGGCTATGCGCATCGGGCCGAGTCAGGCCTGCGCCCGCATGCGTGTCGTCCCAGCCTACCCGAGCGCCGCCTTAACCGCCTCCAGGGTGGGCTCAATCACGACCGCTTCTCCGGCTGCCCGCATCGCGGCCGGCACATCTTTCAACCCGCTCCCTGTGATCACTGCGACCACCTGCTCGTGCGAATCGATCAGACCGTCTTCGACCGCTTGTGCCACGCCCGCATACGAAGCTGCGCCCGCTGGCTCGGCGAAAACCGCTTCGCGCCCGAGGGCACGGATTGCGGACAGAATCGCCCCATCCTCCACGGTGAAAATCGCCCCACCCGTGTCCCGGGCAGCCCGCAGCGCGCGCAGGCCATCCCGCGGCAGATCCACAGAGATGCTGTCGGCCAGCGTGTCGGCCTTCACTGGCTCGATCGTTTCGCTCCCTGATTGGAACGCGTTCGCCACCGCCGCCGAGCCACTGGACTGCACGCCGTACAGGCGCGGCATACGCGCGATCCAACCCAGTTCGAGCAAATCCTTGAAGCCCTTGTGAATCCCGGTAATGATGTTTCCGTCCCCGACCGGCACAAAGACCGAATCGGGTGCGTTCCAACGCAGGCTCGTGCCATCGGCCGCTGCTCGACGTCCAGCCTGGCTGCCGGCCTCTTTCCGCCCTCGGGAGAAAGCCTCGATTGTCAGCTGTTCGCAGATCTCGAACGCGGCCGTCTTCTTTCCCTCCGCGGTGAAGGGGTTGTAGCCGGTGTTTCGGCAATACCAGCCGAAGGCCTGCGCAGCCTCCAGCGTCAGCTCGAATGCCTCGTCGTACGTGCCCTCCACCAGCATCACTCGAGCCCCAAAGATCAGGAGCTGGGCGACCTTCGCCTGCGGCGCCGATCGAGGTGCGAAGATCACCGCCGGCAGCCCGGCTGCGGCCGCCATTCCAGCCAGCGCCGCACCGGCGTTGCCGGTCGAGGCGGTGACCACCGTTTTGGCGCCGATCTCACGCGCCCGAGCCACGACCACTGCGCTGGCGCGATCTTTAAAGGAAGCGGTGGGGTTGCGCCCGTCGTCCTTCAGCCACAGGTCGTTCAATCCCAGCTCGGCGCTCAGCCGGGATGACTTGAAGAGCGGCGTCCACCCGACGGCCCTCAGCGGCGTGGCGTGCAGACCAGGATCCCCAACCGGCAGCAACGACTGGTAGCGCCAAATTGACCC
>CAYHJH010000030.1:0-12219 GCA_964356605.1 uncultured Anaerolineaceae bacterium | reverse complement strand
AATCTACGGCAACGTAGCCTAGTTGATAGGATTGCTCAGATTATATGCTGTTTAGCGCGGAATCGATCCTAATGCCTGGATGAGTGTTCTGGGTTCAGGAGCGCGGCTGCTCGGCTGGATCTAGAAGAAAGATCAGCCACCTGGCGGCCAGCCCACAAAACTAGCCTATTTAAGCTGAAGGGCCTCCGTTCGGAAAATGTCTCGTGGCGTGGAGTAAATTCCCCTGACCAAAATTGCCACCGCGTGCTTCCTTAGTGTGATCTTCACCTCACATAGAAGGCACAATGGCCAACCCACTTTTGCACTTCTGGAGTACCTGCGCCCGCCTTTCCCCAGTTCATTTTCCCCAAGCCCCCACTAACCTGCCTCTAAACTCAGTCTCGGCTCTTCTTAATCTCAGCAAAATATAGTATGTCTGAGGCGAGTCCTGCGAAAACTGTAGAATTCTGTAGATATTTCGGTCGTCCGGAGCCTGATCTGACCTGAAGGCGGCTAATGGCAACGGAGCGTTTGGCGGGCGGCAACGCCATCCAAGATCTCCCGGTGGCGGGCTTTCCGCCCAGTATCGGCCGTCATCGATACACAACGGTTCCTCTCGATTAATAATCAAGTTCATCCAGGATCCTCAGGGACACCACATTACTCCCCTATCAGTGCAGCGGGATGGCCGAGGAATGGATCCGCCGACCACAGGCTCTAATGTTTCCTCAGGTCAGGCCAGCGGTCTGATCGTAGAGGGTCGAGTGTGGCCGAGCCAGCGGCCGGCTCGACCGTATCAGACTATGTGAAGGACCCATGCACATCCTCTGCATCGGCGTCAACCACCGAACTGCATCCGTTTCGCTTCGCGAAAATCTCTCCCTAGGCGAGGATACACTCCGCGCCACCCTGGCGCGGTATGGGTGCGGCAGAGAGAAATCTGGGGGGATTATTTCGGAATTAACCATCCTTTCCACGTGCAACCGCATCGAGCTCTACAGCCTGTCGGTGTCAAAAGATCACGAGGCGCTCACAATCCTGCTCGAGGAGGTAAGTGGAGTAAGTCGAAAGGCGTTTGAGCGGCACTTGTACCAGCTTGGGGGCCAGCAGGTGGCACGCCATCTCTTTCGCGTGGCGGCCGGACTCGACTCACAAGTGCTGGGTGAGCCGCAGATCCTGGGGCAGGTCGCTGAAGCGCACATGACCGCTCTGCGGTTGGGCTCCACCGGGCCGGTCTTGGCTCGACTTTTTCAGACCGCCGTTCATGCCGGGAAGCGAGTCCGAAACGAATCGGCGATTTCAAGCGGACCGTCAACGGTGAGCTCGATCGCCGTCAAGCTCGCTTCGGACGTCGTCGGCGGGCTCGCCCAGGCTAAGGTCGTCGTCATCGGCGCTGGAGAGATCGCGGAGTTGGTTGTCGAAGCGCTCCGAAAGCGCGCGGCGCGGCAAATTACCGTGATTAACCGAACCGTGTCCAGAGGACAGGAGTTGGCCAAGCGCTGGCGGGCAGTGGCCAGACCCTTCGAAGCCATGCTGGATGAGCTGCGCGACGCGGACATTGTCATTAGCTCGACCGGCGCGCCGCATACCATCCTTCACCGCAGCTCCCTGGAGAAACTTATGCGAGAGCGCGAAGGTCGCCAGCTGGTCATCCTCGACATTGCGGTTCCTAGAGACGTGGACGAAGATGCCCGCCAGCTCCCTGGCGTTCACCTTTATGACATAGACGATCTTGCGCGGCGAGCTGGTCGGTCCTTCGAGGATCGCAAGCGCGAGGTGCCAAGAGTCGAGGTGGTGATCGAGGAAGAACTTGCGTCCTTCGTGTCTTGGCTTGACACCCTATCAGTCACACCCGTAATACGCGAGCTCCATCAGCTAGCCGAGAGCATCAGGCAGCAAGAGATGAAGAGAACCATAAGTCGCATGCCAGGATTGGACGAAGTCGAGAGGCAGCGAATCGAGGCTCTGACCCGCGCCCTGGTCAAGAAGCTCCTGCATTTCCCAACGCTCTACCTGAAGGAACTGTCTCGATATGGCGAGGAGGTCCCTGGGGCTCTGCTCACTCGAAAACTCTTCGGGCTCGATGACCGCGACGAGGACGACAAGAATCACCAGTACATCGAAGGACGGGGCTGATGGCACCAACTAGGTCGGGTATCGTAGTCCTCGCCACTCGGTCCTCGGCGCTTGCACGCAAGCAAACCGAAGCAGTCCAGGAAGCCCTGGCCCGCGCTTGGCCTGGCATCGCCTTTGAAAAGAGATTGATCTCCACGGAGGGCGACCGGACGTTGGACCGCCCATTACCCGAGATCGGCGGGAAGGGTGTCTTCACCCAGGAGCTCGAAGCCGTACTGCGAAGCGGCCAAGCGGACCTGGCTGTCCATTCACTTAAGGACCTTCCCATCCAGGACCCGCCCGGGCTGTGCATAGGGGCCGTCCTCAGAAGAGACGACCCCCGGGACGTGATCGTGTCTTCCAACGGAGGCGGCCTGGAGGCAATCAACGAAGGTTCGGTCGTGGGCACTTCCAGCTTGCGCAGGCGTTCGCAGCTGCTCGCATCGCGGCCAGATCTGAGGATCCAGTCAATTCGGGGCAACGTCGAGACTCGGATTGAGAAAGTTCGCAAGGGCGAGTTCGACGCGGCTATTTTGGCCGCAGCCGGTCTATTGCGGCTTGGCCTGGAACGAGAGATCGCCAGTTGGCTCTCCTTGGAAGAAATGCTTCCGGCGCCCGGCCAAGGCGCCATAGCTGTCCAATGCCGAGCCGATGATCAAGTCGCGTTGGAGCTCCTGGCGCCGCTGGACGACGGGCCAACTCGCGCCGAGGTACAGGCCGAGCGGGAATTCCTCGCCGCCTTGGGCGGGGGTTGCACAGCGCCGGTGGGCGCAAACGCCGAGTACGGCGATCGTTTCTTGATTCTGCGGGGCGTCGTGGGCTCGCTGGATGGGGAAAAGGTCATTCGAGTTACGCAGTCGGGGTCAAATGCTCTTGAGCTGGGCCAATCCCTGGCGGAAGAGGCGCTTGCACTTGGCGCGCAGGAGATCATTGCACATGCCAACATGCCGCGCGCTTGATGGGCTGCGAATCCTTGTCACGCGACCTCGCAACAAGGCCGAGCGGCTAATCCAGGCTTTGAACCGGCACGGAGCCCGCCCGGTCATTTTTCCAGTCATCCAGATCGAGCCCATGGCGGATCACTCTAAACTCGATTCCGCCCTAGCACAGCTCCATCAATATGCGTGGGTCGTTTTCACCAGTGCAAATGGCGTGGAGCTTGTTTGCGGGCGAATGGAGGCGCTCAGCATACCGGTCGGTAACCTAGCGGGGCAGAAAGTTGCATGCATAGGCCCGGCCACGGCGCACGCGCTCGAAGCCTTAGGCGTGCAGGCAGATTTGATTCCGCAGGAATACGTCGGGGAGCAGTTGGCTGAAGCGATGGGAGAGGTTGCGGGGGCGCGGGTGCTGCTCCCTCGCGCCGAAGGGGGGCGCAGGGCCCTGCCAGACATGCTCACGGAGCGTGGGGCCCTCGTCGACGAGATCTCGATCTATCGGGCCGTCGCCGAAGAGCCTGATCCAAGCGCGGTCGCATTGATCAGGGAGGGCCTGGACGTCGTCACGCTTACCAGCCCCTCAGTCGTCCGTCATTTCCTGACCCAAATGATCAACTTGGGACTAGACCCGTTCCAGCTTCCGGGCGAACCCGCGATGGCCTGCATCGGACCGATAACCAGCAGAGCGGCAACCCTCGCAGGTTTCCAGCCCGAGATCGTCGCTACGACCTACACAGTCGACGGGCTGGTAGAGGCGATCTGCCGCTATATCGAGCTGAAGGCGCTGGCATGACCGAATTGACTGGCTCACTTCTAGGGAATCTCCGCGCTGAGATTGGCCGCCCTAGAAGGCTGCGCCTAACGCCTCTGCTCCGCAACTTGGTGCGGGAGACCCAACTCTCGGCTTCGGATCTAATCCTCCCTTGCTTCGTCCGGCACGGCTCGGATCTCCAGAGCGAGATCGCCTCAATGCCTGGGATCTTTCAGTGGTCGATCGATCGCCTGGTGGGCGAGGTGGACCAGGTCGCCTCGCTTGGCGTGCGGGCTGTGATCCTGTTCGGGATCCCAATCACAAAGGATTCGGTTGGAACGGAGAACTTCGCTCCGGATGGCATCGTCCAGCGCGCCATCGTTGCCATCAAAGCCGCCGTACCGGAGATGATCGTCGTAACCGATGTTTGCCTCTGCGAATACACGGACCACGGGCATTGTGGGCTTCTCAACGTCGGAGACCCGCTCCCCCACCCAAAGCTGCCGGAGGGTTATGTGCTCAATGACGAGACACTAGAGGTTCTCCGCAGGGTGGCCGTCTCGCACGCAAAGGCCGGCGCGGATGTGGTCGCACCCAGCGGCATGATCGATGGCATGGTGGCAGCTATCCGGCAGGCTCTCGACGCGGCCGATTTCAACCACATCCCAATCCTCTCGTACGCAGTGAAATACGCTTCGTCCTTCTATGGACCATTTCGTGAGGCCGCTGAGTCGGCCCTCAAGTTTGGAGAGCGTCGTTCTCACCAGATGGATCCCGCCAACGCCCGCGAAGCCTTGCGCGAAACCGCACTCGACGTGGCCGAAGGCGCAGACGTGCTCATGGTCAAACCCGCTCTGCCGTATCTCGACATCATCCGCCAGACGCGCGACCAATTCCCCGAACTGCCGCTGGCCGCCTACAACGTGAGCGGCGAATACGCGATGGTCAAAGCTGCCGCCGCGAACGGCTGGCTGGACGAAGCGCGCGCCACGCTGGAAATCCTCACCGGCATCAAACGCGCCGGGGCCGATCTCATCATCACCTATCATGCAAAGGACGCTGCCCGATGGCTGAAGTAACCCCCATGCCCACACTCGCCCCCCGCGCCGCCGCCGAGCGGCAACTGCACGACCGGCACATGCTGGAGGCCGACTTTGACCTCGCGCCGTTCACCATCGCGTGGGAGGTCACCCGCGCGTGCGCCTTCGCCTGCGTCCACTGCCGCGCCGACGCGCAGCACACCCGCGACCCACGCGAACTGACGACCGAAGAAGGCCATCATCTGCTGGACCGCTTTAAGCAGTTCGGCAGCCCGATCGTCGTCTTCACAGGCGGAGACCCGATGATGCGGCGCGACCTGTTCGAGCTGATCCACTACGCAACCGAGCTTGGCCTGCGCGCCTCGCTCACGCCTACTGCCACTGCCCTGCCCACCCTGGAACGTTTGAATAAGGCGATGGAGGCAGGCGTGCGGCGCATCGCCCTGAGTCTGGATGCGCCTTCACCCGAAGTCCACGATGCTTTCCGGCAGGTGCCCGGCTCGTGGGAGCGCACGATGAAGATTCTTCGCAACGCGCACTCCGTTGGCCTGAGCGCGCAGATCAACACGACCGTCACGAAATTCAACGTTCATCTGCTCCCGGACATGGTGAGATTTGTGGAAGAGGTAGGCGCCGTGCAATGGAGCGTGTTCTTCCTCGTCCCCACCGGGCGCGGCCAAATCCAGCACATGATCTCGCCCGAAGAACACGAGCGCGTTTTCCACTGGCTGTTCGATCTCTCTCAGCGCGGCACGTTTGATATCAAAGCCACCGCTGCGCCGATGTACCGCCGCGTGGCGATTGAGCGCAAGCGCCAACTCCCCTCTGCCGCTGGGACAGGGGTTGGGGGTGAGACAGAAATCTCGTTTCAAGGCGCCGGTTTCCAATACGCCGACGGCCTCAACCGCCCGGTGAAAGGCGTCAACGACGGGCGCGGTTTCCTGTTCATCTCCCACATTGGCGAGATCATGCCCTCCGGGTTCCTACCGGTCTCGGCAGGCAACGTGCGCGAGGTGGATGTCGTGGAGACCTACCGTCACCATCCGCTCTTCCGCGACCTGCGCGACCCGGACAAGTTGAAGGGCCGCTGCGGTCGGTGCAAATACAAGGTTGTGTGCGGCGGCCAGCGCGGCCGGGCCTACGCCCTCACGGGTGACTATCTCGAAAGCGACCCGGCCTGTGTCTATCAACCCAATTAACGCCTGAGGACTTCATGCCAGAAGAAACCTCTCCCACCCTCAATCACTTTGCCCTCTTCGCTTTCAAAGAAGCGTATTGGACTCTGTCTGCCGAAACCCGCGCCGAATTCCATCGAAACTGGTTGGCCGGACTGCGCGCCGCCGCCCAGAAAGTGGACATCTATCAGCCCACCGAGAGCGGGGTTGATCTGACCGTGTGGAGCGCCCTGCCCGCCGAAGATAAGAACGACACCGCCAAGTTTTTCGACGGCTTTGCAAAAGCGAACAATCCCTTTCGTCGAATTCTCCAGCCGCTGCGCTCGCTGTGGGGCTACACGCGCCCCTCGCAATACACGAAGACCCGCTCGACGCAGGAAATCGATCCCTTCGGCGAAACCCGCAAGCCGTATCTCGTCATCTATCCCTTCGTCAAAACCACCGACTGGTATTTGATGAGCCGCGAGGCGCGGCAGGGGATGATGAACGAGCACATCCGCATCGGCAAGCAATACGAGGACATCACCCAACTGCTGTTGTATTCGTTCGGCGTTCAGGATCAGGAATTTGTCGTCGTGTATGAGATGCACGACCTGCTGCGCTTCTCTGATCTGGTGGATGAGTTGCGCTCCACCGAGGCCCGCCGCTACACCCTGCGCGACACGCCCCTGCACACCGCTATCTATCATCCGGCGGAGGAGACATTGGCCCTTTGGCGATGAATGCGAGCGAGCCTCGGTTTCTGCGCGCCTGCCGCCGTGAACCCGTGGACTGCACGCCGGTATGGTTTATGCGGCAGGCCGGGCGCTACATGGCCGAATATCGTGCCATCCGCGCCAAATACTCACTGCTGGAAATCTGCGCCCACCCCGACTTAGCCGCCGAAATCACCCTCCAGCCCGTGCGCGCCCTCGATGTGGATGCCGCCATCCTCTTCGCCGACATCCTCCTCCCACTCGTCCCGATGGGAATCGATTTGGAATTTGCCGCGGACGAGGGGCCAGTCATTCACAATCCCATCCGCACCTCCACCGATGTCGCGGCACTACGTTCCGTCGAGCCGCGCGAATCACTCGCCCATGTGCTCCAGGCCATTGGCCTGGTGCGCCGCGAACTTGGCGGCCACACGCCTCTCATCGGCTTCGCGGGGGCGCCGTTCACCCTCGCCAGTTACCTCATCGAAGGAGGGTCATCGCGCACCTTCGTCAAGACCAAGCAAATGATGTATGGCGCGCCCCGCACGTGGCACGCGCTGATGGGTAAGCTGGCCCGCGTCGTCGCCGATTATCTGGTCGCTCAGACTGAAGCCGGGGCCCAGGCGGTGCAGTTGTTCGACAGTTGGGTCGGCTGCCTCAGCCCAGACGATTACTGCGAGTATGTCCTGCCCCACTCGCAATTCGTCCTGCGCGCTGTCAGGGCCACGGGCGTTCCGGCGATTCACTTTGGGACAGGCACCGCGACCCTAATCCTGTGGATGAAAACGGCGGGTGGGGATGTGATCGGCCTCGACTGGCGTATGCCGCTCGATTTAGCCTGGAAGGCCCTCGGGCCGGAGACCGCGGTGCAGGGCAACCTCGACCCCGTGGCACTGCTCGTAGAGCCCCCGTACCCAGAACTGGAGCGGCGTGTGCAGGCGATCCTGAAACAGGCGAGCGGCCGGCCTGGCCACATCTTCAGCCTGGGGCATGGCATTTTGCCGGAAACGCCAGTGGAGAACGTGAAGGCCGTAGTCGCGATGGTGCATGAACTTTCTGCGCGGGAGGCCGTATGACACTTGACTGGATCGGCGTGCTGGCCGCCGCCGCCACGTTCTTCGGCATCTGGTTCGGGCACGTCGGCGTTCGCAAGATCGAGGCCGCCTCACCGACGATCTGGTTGCCGACGGTGATTGCGCTGACGCTGGGGCTGGCACTGGAAGTGGCTGCGCTGCTGACCCAAAACATTTACGTTTCCGGAGTGCTGGGCATTGTGGGCATCACAATGCTGTGGGACGCACTGGAATTTTCGCGCCAGCACAACCGGGTTCGGGACGGCCATGCCCCCGCCAACCCCCACAACCCGCGCCACACTCGCTTGCTGGCCAAAAGCAAATCGGCTACCACCGTCAATTGGCTCGACCGCGACCCGATGGGACATGTCGTCAACTTGCCCCGCGAGGTGCAATCGTTATGAACTTCTTTGGTTTGGGACTGGGCCTAGCCACCCTGCTCATCATCGGCCTCGGCTTTGTGTGGGTGATCCGGGGTGAGTATTACTTAGGCTACCTGTGGTGGCCGTATGTGATGGGCTTTGGTTTTCTGCTCATTGCCACATCGCTGTTCGTGCCATCGGTGTGGGGGTCGGCGCTATTGGGCACGCTGGGTGCATCCTTCATCTGGGGTTCCACCGAACTTAAGGAGCAAGCCGTGCGCGCCGAGATCGGCTGGTATCCCTTCAATCCCAAGCCGAAGCCCCAACCACCGTTCGTAGAGCACATCAAAGGATGGCCCGCGCCTCATCTATGATCGGCGTTCTCGTCATGGCCTACGGCGGGCCGAACGCTCTTGACGAAGTTGAGCCGTACTTGATGGATGTGCGCGGAGGCCGCCTGACCGCGCCGGAGATCATTCACGAAGTGCGTGAGCGCTACCGCGAAATCGGCGGGCGCTCGCCCATCCTCGAACGCACACAGGGACAGGCCACCGCGCTCGAAGCCGCGCTGAACAGTAGCGGTAAGACGTTCAAAACCTTTGTCGGAATGCGGCACTGGCGTCCATACATCAAAGACACACTGGCCGAAATGGCGACTGCCGGGGTCACACGCGCGGTCGGGTTGGTGATGGCCCCGCATTACTCGCGCATGAGCGTCGGCGCGTATTTCAAGAGAGTGGAAGAGTCGCAATCGCCCGTAGAGATCGCGCCCATCGAGCGATGGCATCTGCTCCCCGACTACCTCGAGGCGCTGGCGGATCGGCTTCGAACCGCGCTCGGAAAATTCCCCGCCGAGATTCGCGCCGAGGTACCGATCATCTTCACTGCCCATAGCCTGCCGCAACGGATTCTCGAATGGGCCGATCCGTATCCCGACGAACTGCGCGCGACGGTGGCCGCGCTGATGGAGCGGCTTGGCCCGCACCCGCATATGTTCGCTTTTCAGTCGGCGGGCATGACTCCCGACCCGTGGCTGGGCCCGGACGCAGGGGAAGTGATTGCCCGCCTCGCCGGCCAGGGCCATAGGCATGTGCTCCTCGCTCCCATCGGCTTTGTGTGCGAGCACGTCGAGATTCTGTACGACGTGGACATCGTGTTCAAACGCCAGGCCGAGTCGCTGGGGGTGCGCCTTGAGCGCATTGAAATGCTCAACAGCGCGCCGCCGATGATCGCCGGGCTGGCCGATCTGGTGCGGGGCAAAGCCAAGGAAGCGGGTTGGATATGAGTCATGTTGTCGTTATCGGCGGAGGGATTGCGGGATTGGCGGCGGCTTATCGGCTGACGCAAATCGCGCCCGAACCAGCGATAACACTTATTGAAAGCGATCCTCGCCTCGGTGGCAAAATCCTCACCGAACGGGTGGACGGGTTCGTCATCGAGGGTGGGCCGGATACGTTCCTCTCGCTCAAACCGGGCGGCCTCGACCTTTGCCGCGAACTCGGACTCGAGAACCGCCTGCACGGGACCAACGAAAAGATTCGCCGCACTTACGTGATGCGCGGCAACAAACTCCACGAGCTGCCCGAAGGCCTCACGGGCCTCATCCCGTCGCGTTTCGGGCCAATGGCTAGGACCAGCCTTATCTCGCCCCTCGGCAAACTACGAATGGGATTGGATTTCCTCATCCCCCCACGCTACGCTGATGGCGACGAGACGTTGGCCGCGTTTGTTGAACGGCGGCTGGGGCGCGAGCTTTATGACCGCCTTATCGAACCGCTGATGGGCGGCATGTACGCGGGCGACGGCGAGCAGTTGAGCCTCGCCTCCACCTTTCCGGAACTGCGCCAGACCGAACTCAAACACGGCGGTCTCATCAAGGGGATGCTGGCCGCGAGGAAGAAAGCGCCTCCATCGAAGCCAACCCGCAAAAAGCGGTCGGTCTTCCTCACGCCCACCACCGGCCTTGCCGAAATCGTGGAAGCGTTGGAAGCAAGATTGAACGGGATCGAAATCCGGCGCGGAGCTCGCGTCGTTGGGGTAGAGGCAGCGTCATCAGGGTATCAAGTGCGACTAGAGAGCGGAGCGTCACTCCAGACAGACGCCATCATCTTTGCCACGCCCGCGTTCATCACGGCTGACTTAATCTCTAATCTCGATTCCAAACTCTCCACTGCCCTGCGCGCCATCCCTTACGTTTCCACTGCCACCGTCTCGATCGCGTATCGGCTTGACAACATGCCACGTCCACTGGACGGCTACGGCTACATCATCCCACGGGCCGAGGGGCGAGCCATTCTGGCTTGCACTTGGACTTCGACAAAATTCCCGCACCGCGCGCCGGAAGGTTTTGGGTTGATTCGAGCCTTCGTTGGCCGCGCCGGGCAAGAGGGCGCGCTAGACGTTGATGACGATGATTTGCTCAAACTCGTGCTCGACGAGCTGCGGCGCACGCTGGGCATCACCGCGCCGCCAGTGTTGCACCGCATCTTCCGCTGGCCGAAGGCCATGCCGCAATACACGCTCGGCCACCTCGACCGACTCGACGTTGTCGAAAAACGCCTGGCCGCTCACCCCGGCCTGTTCGTCGCGGGCAATGCCTATCGCGGCATTGGCATACCGGACTGCATCAGCTCGGGCGAAGCGGCGGCGGAGGCCGTGCGGAAGTTTCTCGTTGTGTCGTCATCCGAACCCACGCCCACAATGACCTGATCGCCTTTTAGGGCATATCATGCTCAACACTCAACGCTCTGCCCAGCTGTTTGCCGAAGCCCAAACCCTTCTGCCGGGTGGCGTGAACTCACCCGTGCGCGCCTTCCGCGCCGTAGGCGGACATCCGCTCTTCATCGAGCGCGGCGAGGGCGCGTACCTGTACGACGTAGACGGCAATCGCTTCCTGGACTATGTTCTCTCGTGGGGGCCGCTTATTCTCGGCCATGCCCACCCGCGCGTGGTGCGGGCCATCGCTGAAGCCGCCGCGCGGGGCACGAGCTATGGCGCACCCAGCCCACTCGAACTTGAGTTAGCGAGACTGATTCAACAGTTCATGCCGAACATCGAGATGCTGCGCTTCGTCAACTCCGGCACTGAAGCCACGATGGCGGCTCTGCGGTTGGCGCGCGGTTTCACTGGACGAAACAAGATTGTGAAGTTTGAAGGTTGCTATCACGGACATGCCGATTTACTGCTGGTGCAGGCCGGTTCAGGGGTGGCGACGCTCGGACTACCCGATTCGCCCGGCGTGCCTCCAGCCACCGTTGCCGATACACTCGTCGCACCGTTCAACGACTTGAGCGCGGTCAGGCAACTCTTCGTGCAATATCCGAACGAGATCGCGGCAGTAATTGTCGAGCCCGTGGCCGGCAATATGGGCGTCGTGCCTCCTTCAGATGCCTTTCTCACAGGGCTTCGCAGACTGACAAGCAGCCATAACGCATTGCTGATATTCGATGAGGTCATGACCGGGTTTCGGGTTCACCCAGGTGGCGCGCAGGCCCTCTATGACGTTCGACCGGACCTCACGACGCTAGGCAAGGTGATCGGTGGAGGGTTGCCCGTTGGTGCCTACGGAGGCCCGCGCGAGATTATGGAGATGATCGCGCCCGCAGGCCCGGTCTACCAGGCTGGGACTTTGTCCGGAAACCCGCTCGCCATGACGGCAGGGATCGAAACGCTCAGAATTCTGAGCCACGCGGGGCTTTGGGATGAGACCGAACGGCGAACCGCGGCGCTGTGCGATGGATTGATTGAGGCGGCCAAGCAAAGCGGTGTGGCGGTTCATTGCAACCAGGTGGGCACCATGTTCGCCTTGTTCTTCAGCGAGCAACCCGTTCGAGACTGGGAGACTGCAAGCACCTGCAATACTGCCCGATACGCGGCGTACTTTCGCTCCATGCTCGAAGCCGGTGTGTATCTCGCGCCATCGCAGTTCGAGGCTGAGTTTCTTTCCGCAGCTCACACCGATGCCGACATTGGGGCCACCCTGGATGCTGCGCGGAAGGCGTTCATCAGCTTGGTCTAGAAGAAGATCTTAGCGAGCTTGAGGATCCCCTGCGCCCACGGCACTCGGTGCGTGACACCGGAAGTCCCCGCAAATG
>CAYHJH010000029.1:0-12451 GCA_964356605.1 uncultured Anaerolineaceae bacterium | reverse complement strand
AGGCGGCTCATCTCCGCGCTGAGCTGTTCCGGGCTGGCATCCGGCTCGCCGCCAATCACCATTAGATGGATCGAATGCTTGGCTATCAGGCCGCGGTTCTCCATCAGCGCGACTGCCTCGAGCAGCGAGTCCAGACCCTTGAGCGGCTCGATCCTTCCCACGAACAGAATGATCCGGCGGCCGTCAACCGCCCCAACGTACTCACGGGCTTCGTCCTCCGGGATGGGATAGAAACGCGCGGGGTCGACTCCCGGCTCGATGACGACCGCCCGGTCGGTGTCAATCTGGTAGACCCAGCGGAATTGAGCCAACTCCGCTTCCGTGGAAGCGATGATCCGGTCGGCTTCGCGCAGCAGCCGGCGCTCCATGGAAAGGCGCGCCTCCGAGGCCCGCTCCTCCGGGCTGCGAGCCACCCGGTTTTTCATCTCTCCCAGTGTGTGGAACATCTGCACGATCGGCAGCCCCCACTCCTCACGCAGCCGGAGGGCAGCTTGACCGCTGAGCCAGTAGTGGCTGTGGATCACGTCGTACTGGAGTCCCTTGCGCTCGGCAAAGCCTAAGATCCACCGCTCGAACTCCGGCAAGTGGCCCGGTAGCTCATCCTTCGCCACCGGCGTCTCCGGCCCAGCCGGCACGTGAACCACGCGGTTCCCGTACCCGAGGTCGTGCAATACGTGAGGTACGTGCTCGTCCTGCGAGCGGGTGAACACGTCCACGCCAACGCCGCGCCGCCCCAGCGCCCGAGTCAGCTCTCGGACGTAGACGTTCATTCCACCCGCCTCCTTGCCTCCCAGCGTGGCGAGAGGGCAGGTGTGATAGGAGATCATCGCGATGCGCATGGTTCGATTATCACCTCTGGCGAACGGTTTTTCCAGTGGGTTGGTATAATGCCTCACGCCGCGGAATTCCGCGGCTTCTCAAGCCACCATAGCTCAGCCGGTAGAGCGAGCGCTTCGTAAGCGTTAGGTCGTGGGTTCGATTCCCACTGGTGGCTCCAAGACGTGGACCGAGTGGAGACGCCGGGTGGCGTCTCTTGTATTCCGGCAGGAGCGGTTGGGGCTCGGTCCGGATGGGCGCTTGCGCCGCAGTCGGCCAAGATTTGGTCAAAGCGTATAATGGCCCCATGGCGGATAGGCCGGCTCCGCTCGTGATCGGGATCGCCGGCGGCACCGGCTCGGGGAAGACCACCATTGCCAGCGTGATTCTCGAACGCGTCGGCGCCGAACGCATCACCTTCCTGCCGCACGACGCTTACTACCGGGACCTCGTCAATCTGCCCCCTGCCCAGCGAGAAACCATCAATTTCGACCACCCCGACTCGCTCGAGACCGACTTGCTCATCGAGCATTTGCGAGAGCTCAGGCGCTGGCAGCCCGTGAAGATGCCGGTCTACGATTTCACCACGCACAAGCGGACCGACCGGACCACCCGGGTGGACCCCCACCCGGTAATACTAGTGGAGGGGATCTTGGTTTTCGTCGAGGGGCGGCTGCGCGACATGTTCGATGTGAAGATCTATGTCGACACCCCGGCCGATATTCGCTTCATCCGGCGCCTGCAACGCGATATCCAGGAACGCGGACGCTCGATGGAGTCGGTGATCCATCAATATGAGACGACCGTCCGGCCGATGCATGAGGAGTTCGTGGAGACCTCCAAGCGCTTCGCCGACGTGATCATCCCGGAGGGCGGATTCAACCCGGCCGCGATGGACATGGTCGTCGCCCGAGTGTCCACACTGCTCGACGAGCGGTAGAACGGAGAGAAGAGATTTGACTACGCCGCGCACCGCATCCCCGCCACAGATGCAGATCGACCCCGCCCGCACTTACCAGGCGACGATCCAAATCGATAGCGGGGATATCGTCGTGGATCTGTGGGCCGACCGTGCGCCCCGTACGGTCAACAACTTCGTATTCCTTGCCCGCCAGGGGTTCTTCGACGGTGTGATCTTTCATCGGGTGATCAAGAACTTCATGGTTCAGGGCGGCGATCCAACCGGAACCGGCACGGGCGGGCCCGGATACCAGTTCGAAGACGAGTTTCACCCGGAACTGCGCCACGATGGCCCGGGCGTGCTCTCGATGGCCAACGCCGGCCCCAACACGAACGGCTCGCAGTTCTTTATCACCCACGTGGCCACGCCCTGGCTGGACAGCAAACACTCGGTATTCGGCCGCGTGGCCTCTGGGATGAAGACCGTCATGGCGATCCCCGAGCGCGACCCTTCGAAACGGAATTCCCCGGCCGTCACTATTCGTTCAATTCAAATCATCGAGTCGTGAAGGAGACCGCCCAACCACTTCCGCGGCGGATCGTGGCACTGCGGGCCATCGCTCTTCTGGCGGTGATCGCGATCACGATCTTCATCTACTCGATCCGCGATCAAGCCGAGCAACTTCAGGCCTACGGGTATCCGGGGATTTTCATTCTCTCTCTGCTCTCGAACGCCACGATCATCCTCCCCGCCCCGGGGATCGCAATCACTTTCGCCGCCGGAGGGGTCTTCGATCCGTTCTGGGTAGGGATCGCGGCCGGGGCGGGCGCGGCACTCGGGGAACTGACCGGCTACCTGGCCGGGTTCAGCGGGCGGGGAGTCTTGGAGGGAACCAAGGTCTATGAACGGATGGAGGACCTGACCCGGCGGTACGGTAACTGGACCGTGCTGTTTCTGGCGATCATTCCCAATCCGTTTTTCGATGTGGCCGGCGCCGCTGCAGGCGCACTGCGGATGCCGGTATCGACCTTCTTACTCTGGGCGACGATCGGCAAGATCATAAAGATGTGGATCTTTGCCTACGCCGGAGCGCTCTCGGTCGATTGGCTGTTCCAGCTGCTTGGTTAACTGCAGGCCGCAGGTGGGGCAACCGAGCCACAAGCTTTGCGGGGGCCGATCGCGAGCGCGTGTGCCTCAGCCAGCCGAATAGCGCTCGCGGGGTAGGGTTACCTGCTCGAGCGCGTCCCCATCGATACTGACACCCAGGCCCGGGCGGCCCGGGACATCGATCGTTCCGTCGCGGTTCAACTTAAACCGGGGCGATGCGATATCTTCCGCGTAATAGCGGTCGCTGGCCGAGATGTCGCCAGGAAGCGTGAACCCGGGGAGCGCCGCCAGCGCCAGATTGGCCGCCCGTCCGACTCCGGTCTCCAGCATCCCTCCGCACCAAACGGGTACTCCGCGCTTCCTGCAGAGGTCATGGATCGCGACTGCCTCGCTCAGCCCACTGACCCTGCCGGGCTTGATATTGATGACCCGGCAGGCGCCAAGCTCCAATGCCTGGCGGGCCTCCGCCTCGGACCCAACGCTCTCGTCCAGGCAGATCGGGGTTGAGAGGCGTTCTTGCAGACGCGCATGAGCGAGCAGTTCTTCGCCGGGGAAGGGTTGTTCGATGAGAACAAGGTTGAAGGCATCCAGGGCCAGCAGCTCCTCGGCCTGGTCAGGGGTGTAGGCGCCGTTGGCGTCGACCTGCAGCAACACGTCGGGAAAGGCGCTTCGCGCCGCACGCACGACCTCGACATCGTGCCCAGGCTTGATCTTTAGTTTGATCCGGGCGTACCCCTCGCTCAGGTGGTTCTCGATCACTTGCAGCAATCCATCGATGCTCGGCTGAATTCCGATTGAGACCCCAACCTGAACCCGAGTTCGCCGCCCACCGAGCAGGTCCACCAACGGCAGACCGGCCGTCCGCCCCATCCAATCCCACAGCGCGAGCTCGAGGCCGGCCTTGGCCATCGGATGCCCCTTGACCTGGGCGATGCGAGCTCGGAGATCGGAGATGCCTCTCAGTTCGTGCCCGAGAATGGCAGGCAGCAAGTGCGCTTCGAGGACGCGCCAGGCGGTGTAGGCCGTTTCATAGGAGAAACCCGGAAAGCCGCCGGCAACACACTCGCCCCACCCCTCCTGCCCGTCCGCTTCGAGCCGAATCAGCAGGCACTCCCGGTCGTGTTCGACGCCAAAGGAGGTCTCGAACGGTTGCTGCAGCCGCATCCGCACGTGCCGAATCTCGGCCGCCTCGATCTTCATCGCGCGAGTTACTCTCAGCCCAAAGTGGCTTCGCCGAGCGACAGGACGTAGTAGGAACGCGGGAACTTCTCGCCCTTCAGATGAATAAAGTCGGTGATGACGTAACCGACCTCGAAGGCGTTCTCGAAGATCGACCGGGTGAGCGCCCGCCATCCCCCAGCCAGGGTGATGTCCACCTGCTTAAGCCGCTGAAAGTCGGGAGGGATTTCCACCAGAGCGATGCTTCGAGTTGGCTCCTCGGGAGTGCCGCTCGGGCGCGGCAGGTCGTTCTGATCCAGTCCCGCGGTGTTGAGCTTCTGTGCGCCGGCCGAGAGATAGTGGGCCAGGTCGAGTGGCGGGCGAGCCCCCTCCATGCGTGACTCGACCCGGTTGGAGGTCACCCACCAGTCGACTTGCAGTCGGTCGGAAGGCAGGCCCTGATTCAGCTCGTCCCGCATGTGCCCGTACACCTCCCGCTTGTACTTCCGGCTGACTGCTCCCAAGCGATAGATGTTGAGGTGAGCGTTGACGCTCATCAGCGGATCGTAAGTCCATGTCACCAAGCGGATCCCTTGCTGCATCACTGCCTGACGCTGGGCTCGTTTCAGTTCAAAACCCAGCCCCTGCCCACGATAGTCCGGGTGCACCCCCAGCATATGGGAGCAGTGCTTCAGCCTCGCCATCGCCACCCGGTTGGGGCTGTCTGGATCGGTCCCAAGAAATCCCATGACGAAACCGACTACCCGCTCCCCCTCCCGAGCAGCCACCACCACCCCGCCATTCTGCGCAATCGTCAAGAGCAAGTGGGCTGGGACGACGTCGGTCTCGCTGCTAGGCCAAACCTGGCGCTGAAGGTCCTCAATTTGGGCCATTTCCTCCGGACCTTGAGCGGGTCGTATGACCAGACTCATCGCTTCCACCCGAGCTGTCGCCCCAGGAACTCCCAGCCCCAGTTGTGCTCGTGCAGATAATCCAGCTTCTCCTCCATGACGGCGGGCTTGAGGCCAAAGATGCGAGGCAGCGCATCGAGGCTCGCCATTCTGCTTGTCGCCAGGTAATCGAGCGAGAAAGTCGTTACTGGCGGACGCGGGAGGACCCGCTGCAACGTCCACGCCACCGCCCGAACAAATGGAGGGGAGGCGTGAACCACCCAACGCCGACTGCCCGCGGCCTGTTTGACCAGGTCGGCCACTTGGGCGATCGTGAGGAACTCCGGCCCGCCGATTTCGTAGGTCTGTCCCACCATTGAAGGTTCCTCTAAGGACCAGAGGATGCAGGTCGCCAGATCCTCAACCCAGATCGGCTGCAGGGTGGATGCACCATTCCCCGGCAGCGGGAAGAACAAGGGCGAGATCGAGAGCAGCATGGCCATCGAAGTTGTAAATCGATCGCCTTCTCCGAAGGCAAGCGAAGAGCGAAGAATCGTGTACGCTACTGTGCTGCGCTGAATGTGTTGCTCGGCCAGCGCCTTTGCGCGCAGCACCGGATACGCGGACGCGGGCTCTGCCCCCAGGTGACTGACGAAAATCAGGCGCCGGACCTTTGCCCCGCGGGCCGCCTCCGCCAGAACCGAAGTGCCTTCAACGTCCACCGCCTGGAGGCCGACTTCGCGGCCGCCGGCCTCGGCGCTGGCGAGGTGAACCACGCTCTCCACCCCAACCAGAGCTGCGCGGACACCCCGTTTGTCCTGCAAGCTGCTAATCGCCACCTCGACTGGGATCCCCTGCGGGATCTTGGGCGAACTGCGGCTCGGTCGGAGCAGGATACGGATTTCGCGGCCGGCCTCAGAAAGTCGACGGATGACGGCTTGGCCGACGAAACCTGTCCCACCTGTCACCAGCACCACAGACCGGAGTCAGCTCCTTGTCAACATAAGGGTGGAAACATGTATGGGACCGTGGGAGCGGGGAGGCGGGATTTTATCATATCGGCCCGCGCCTCCTTCGCGTTCAGCGTGTTATACTCCTCGAACTCTCTCGCCGGAGGAGAATGTGACCCGAACGCGCGTCGTGATCACCGGGTTGGGCGCAATTACCCCGCTAGGACACACCGTCAAGGAGACCTGGTCGGCCCTGTTGGATGGCCGATCCGGCGTCGGGCCCATCACTCTCTTTGATGCCGCCCCTCTCCTGACCAGGATCGCGGCGGAAGTCAAGGGATTCGACCCGGTGGCCGAACTCGGCCACAAGCTTGCCCGTCGGGTTGACCGATTCACTCAATTTGCTCTGGTCGCTACGCGCCAGGCGATCGACCAAGCCAAGCTGATTATCAGCGAAACCAATCGGGACCGGATCGGAGCAATCATCGGCACGGGCATAGGAGGCATTGGGACGCTTTTCGAGGAGGTGAGGAAGTACCTGGAGCGGGGGCCTAGGTGGGTCAGTCCGTTCACCGTTCCAATGATGCTCCCTGATACAGCCGCGGGCCAGGTCGCCATCACGTTCGGCTTGCGCGGTCCGAATATGGCCGTTGTGACAGCCTGCGCGTCCAGCTCCAACGCCATCGGCGAAGCAGCAGAAATGATTCGGCGGGGCGACGCGGACATGATGGTGGCCGGCGGCGCGGAGGCGGGCATCGTCCCGGTCGCGATGGCCGGTTTCAGTGTGATGGATGCCATATCCAAGCGAAACGATGATCCGGAACGTGCCTCACGCCCCTTTGACCGCGACCGGGATGGCTTCGTCGCCGCTGAGGGCAGCGCCGCGCTGATGCTCGAGTCGTATGAGTACGCGAAGGCTCGGGGGGCAAACATTCTGGCAGAGGTTGTCGGCTATGCTTCCACCAACGACGCCTATCACATCACCGCCCCGGCGCAGAGCGGTGCCGGTGCCGCGGCCTGCATGAAACTGGCATTAGAAGACGCCAATCTCCAGCCCAGCCAGATCGGCTATATCAATGCGCACGGAACGAGCACCAGGCTGAACGACACCAGCGAGACCGCTGCAATCAAGACCGTGTTCGGCGAGACCGCCTACGACGTTCCGATCTCCTCTACCAAATCGATGACCGGCCATCTGCTCGGGGCGGCCGGAGCGGTGGAAGCCCTGTTCTGTGTAAAGGCACTCGAAGAAGGGGTCTTGCCTCCGACCATCAACTACGAGACTCCCGACCCCACTTGCGATCTGGATTACGTCCCCAACACCAAGCGCAAGAAAGAACTGCACTACGTCATGTCCAACTCATTCGGCTTCGGCGGCCACAACGCCACCCTCATCCTGGGGAAGGTTGACGGGAACTCGGATGTGCATGGGTCATGACCCGCTATGCCCACATTACGGGCTGGGGGATGGCGGTCCCCGAGCGCGTTCTTACCAACCACGACCTCGAGCAGATCGTTGATACCAACGACTCGTGGATTATTGAGCGGACCGGGATCCGCGAGCGGCGGATCGCGACCAAATCAGACACCACTGCCACACTAGCCACCCAAGCCGCCCTGAGCGCGCTGCAGGGCACCAGCGTCAACGCCAGCGACCTTGATCTGATCATCGTCGCGACCTCCTCTCCGGAACACATCTTTCCCGCAACGGCTTCGATTGTCCAGGACAACATTGGCGCGAGTAAGGCCGGGGCCTTCGACCTCTTGGCCGCCTGCACCGGTTTCATCTTTGCACTCAACATGGCCGCCCAGGCGGTCCGGTCAGGCTCGATCGACGCTGCCCTCGTGATCGGATCGGAGACGCTGTCCAGAATCGTCAACTATCAGGATCGCTCGACGGCCATTTTGTTTGGCGACGGCGCCGGGGCCTTCCTGGTCGAGGGCCGCGATTGGCCCGGGGGTGTGCTCTCTTGCGTGATGCGCTCCGACGGGTCGGGTGGGGAACTGCTTTCTATTCCGGCCGGTGGCAGCTTCATGCCTACGACCCCAGATACCGTCCGAGAGAACCTGCACTGCATTCAAATGAACGGCCGCGAAGTCTTCCGGTTCGCCACTCGGGTGATGGCTTCCGCCACCCGTGAGGCCGTTGAAAAAGCCGGAATGCGGCTGGAAGACATTTCGCTCGTGGTGCCGCATCAGGCGAACCTTCGAATCATCGAGGCCGCCGCGCGGGGGCTGAAGATGCCGCTCGAGCGCTTCGTGGTCAACATCGACCGATACGGGAATACCTCCACGGCTTCGATCCCCATCGCGTTCTGTGAGGCCTGGGACCAGGGTCGAATTCGCACCGGAGACAACCTGGTGCTGGTTGGATTCGGGGGGGGCCTCACCTGGGGCGCGTTGGCGATGCAGCTCACGGAACCCGAGCGGCCGATCAAGCCCACCGACGCTCGCCGAAGTAGGGTTATGCGGGCGCGGGCCCGCATGAGATCGGTCGGGCGCAGGATCGGTCGCCGCCTGGATAGCCTCGTATTCCGGACCAACACTAAGAACCAACCGTAGGAGAATTCGCCTGAGCCAGGCTCAGGCTACCAGCCTGCATGCAAAACAAAACCGGGCGGATACCGCCCGGTCTTGTTTCCGGCTTGCCCGCTAACTTTCCTTGCCGTTCGCTCCCGCAGTCACTTCCTCGACCGCTCCGAGGAACTCCTCCACCATGTCCCGCAGATACGGCTCAGGCAGCGCGCCGACCTGCCGGTGGATCACCTTCCCGCCGGCGACAAAAAGCATGGTCGGGATGCCCTGAACCCCGAACTGGCCCGCCCACTCCGGATTGTCGTCGGTGTTGACCTTGGCCACGATCAAACGTCCCTGGTATTCGGTAGCGAACTTCTCGAGAATCGGAGCTACCATTCGACACGGGCCACACCAGGGTGCCCAGAAATCTACAATCACCGGCGTGCTCGAATGGAGCACGCTCCGCTCAAACGCTTCATCGGTCACATGGACCGGTTCGCCAACGATCATTGGGTTGAAATACCTCCTTTGCGAGTCACTGGTGAAATCTTATCACGCGCCTCCCAGCCACAATATGGGAGGCAGATCACGCTTTGCTGGTAGAGGACCGCGGCCGGCCTGTATAATCGCCTCTTGTAGTGGTAGATACGGCGAGCGCTCAAGTTCTTACCTGCCCCTCCTGCACCGGCCCCGGGCTGATATTCGACGAGCAGGCGATCTTCGAATGCCAGTATTGCGGGACCGTGCTGGTCTCCGAGCGGACGGCCTGCCCGTCCTGCGGGGTGCACAATGCCCAAGGCGCGGACATGTGCATCCATTGTGGAGAGCCGCTCTCGATCGTCGCAAGCATTCTCAACCGGCAAGGAGCAAAGGGGCCGCCGCTCTGGATTCGCCGCATGCGTTCGCAGGTTGAGGCGCTCCAGGCCTCCGAGGCGAAGGCGTCCAGCAAGCGTTTCGAATCGCTCCTGGAGATCGATCGGCGCCGGCTGCGCGCTGAAGCCGAGGATCGGCTCCGCCAGAGAGAGAAAGATCGCCAGATCCTGTTCTACGGCGCGGTCGGAGTCCTCGTGCTGGTACTCTCCGTAGTGCTGATTCTCGTGATTGCTACCCCGGGCCGATGAATTCGAAATACACGGTTCGGCTTCCAGTCTTCGAGGGTCCACTCGACCTGCTGCTGCAGCTGATTGAACAGGAGCAGCTCGATATCACCAAGGTGGCTCTCGCCAGCGTGACGGATCAGTACCTGGAGCATCTGGAGCGGCTGCCCCAGCGTCCCTTGGCCGAGCTGGTCGAATTCCTGGTGATCGCGGCCAAGCTGCTTCAGATCAAGTCCGAAGCCCTGCTCCCAACGCCTCCACTGCGCGATCCTGGCGAGGAGGATCCCGGTGACGCGTTGGCCCGCCAGTTGGTCTTATACCGGCAGTTCAAGCAGGCCGCCACGCAGCTGGAGTCGCGCGTGAGTGCCGGGCTGCGCACGTACCTCAGGACCTCCACCGAGCCTGCACTGGAGCCCCAGCTCGATCTTACCGGCCTGGGCACCGATGCGCTCCTCCACGCGATGGTGGAAGCGCTCGCGGGGATGCAAGAGGCTGCATCGTTTGAGGAAGCAGTCGAGCCGCCCAGAGTCGCGATTAGCGAAAAGATCGAAGCCATCCTGCGATCGCTGGCGGAACGGGAAATGGTCACCTTTCAAGAGCTGCTAGCCGGCGCGGACAGCCGGCTGGATATCGTCGTCTCATTCCTGGCCGTGCTGCAACTGATCTCGACCAATCGTGTGATTGCTCGGCAGGAGCGGGCGTTTGCGGAAATTACGCTTTCACGCGGACCCGAGTTCCAGGCGGCAGAGTGATGGCGAATCGGCTTAAGGACCAGGCCTCCCCCTATCTGCTCCAGCACGCCGAGAATCCAGTGGAGTGGCACCCCTGGGGAGCGGAGGCGCTGGCTCTGGCGGTGGAGCAGGACAAGCCGATTTTCTTGAGCATCGGCTACGCCGCGTGCCACTGGTGCCATGTGATGGCGCACGAGTCGTTCGAGGACCCCGAGACTGCGGCCATCATGAACGAGCATTTCGTCAACATCAAGGTCGATCGCGAGGAGCGGCCCGATCTCGACAGTCTATACATGGACTCCGTTGTGGCAATGAGCGGTCAGGGCGGTTGGCCGATGTCGGTCTTTCTGACCCCTGAAGCCAAGCCGTTCTACGGCGGCACCTATTTCCCACCCACTCGCCGCTTGAACTTGCCGTCATTCCGAGAGCTCCTGCAAGCGCTGGCTGACAAATGGAGGGACGACCAGGAAGGCGTTCGGCGGGTTGGCGAAGAACTCACACAGCGGGTGGGCGAGGTTTCCTCCCTGCTGGCTGGCGAGTCCGAATTGGATGCCTCCCTCATCGACCGGGCCGCCGAGACCCTCTTCCGTTCCTTCGATTGGACCCATGCGGGTTGGGGCCGCGCGCCCAAGTTCCCGCAACCGATGTCCATTGAGTTTCTGCTCCGGCGGTACGCGCGGAGCGGGGAGAAGCTGGCGCTGGAGATGGCGACCAATACGTTGCGAGCCATGGCCAGGGGTGGGATCTTCGATCAGCTTGCGGGTGGCTTCGCTCGCTACTCGGTCGACGAGCACTGGCTGGTGCCACACTTTGAAAAGATGCTGTACGACAACGCCCAGCTGGTTCGATCCTACCTGCATGCGTGGCAGGTCACGGGCGATCCAGGTTTGCTCGCCACGGCCGAGGCGACTCTCGGCTTCATGCTGAGCGAGCTGAGGGGGCCAGAGGGAGGCTTCTACTCTTCCCTGGATGCCGATTCGGATGGCGAAGAGGGCAAGTACTACGTGTGGTCGCTGGACGAGATCCGCGGCGTGATCGCTGACAAGCAGGCGGCAGAGCTGTTCGTCGCGGCCTATGGCGTGACCGAGGCTGGCAATTTTGAAGGCACGAACATCTTGCATCGGGCGGCCGATGACCAGATCCTCTCCGAGCGTTTCTCACTTCCACTTGAGCAAGTGGCTTCCGAACTTGCGCAAGCCCGCCAGGCGTTGA
This sequence comes from uncultured Anaerolineaceae bacterium, assembly GCA_964356605.1. GTDB lineage: Bacteria > Chloroflexota > Anaerolineae > Anaerolineales > E44-bin32 > JADFRG01. Next base: position 1,072 of record CAYHJH010000029.1, on the reverse strand, counting down.
TGAGCGTGCGCGAGGGGCGGGTGCGACCCGGCCTGGACGACAAGGTGCTGACGGCATGGAACGGCCTGGCGCTTGTGGCCCTGGCGGAAATGGCCCGCGGCACCGGACGCGCAAGATACTTAGAGGCCGCCCACCTGCAGGCCACTTTTCTGCTGAACAATCTCATGAAGGACGGACGGCTGCTGCGATCGTGGCGCGCGGGGCGTGCGGGACCCGGGGCCTATCTCGATGACCACGCCGCACTGGGACTGGGACTGCTGGCCCTATATCAAGCTGACTTCGATCCGCGCTGGTATCGCGCGGCGGTCGACCAGGCGGAGGAAATCCTGGCCGCCTTCGCCGATCCGCAGGGCGGTTTCTTCGACACCCGGCACGATCACGAAGCGCTGATCGCCCGGCCAAAGTCGATCCAGGACAGCCCAACCCCGAGCGGGAATACGCTGGCGTGTCAACTCCTGCTGACCCTCGGAGCCTTTGAAGGCGAAAGCCGCTATCTCGACCCTGCCGACTCCGTGCTGCGCGCGATTGCGCCCACAGCCGCCCAGCACCCAACCGCGTTCGCTGGGTGGCTATGCGCAATGGACTTCGCCTTAGGGCCGCAGCTGCAGTTGGCGATGACCGGCTCTCCAGATGACCCCGCCTTCCGGTCGATGGCTGCAGTAGCCAATGGGCGCTACTTGCCGAACCTGGTCCTTGCCGGAGGTCAGCCCGGCACCCCGGGGATGCCCCGGCTGATGGACGATCGGTCGATGCGGGACAGCCGTCCGACCGCCTACCTCTGCCAGGGCTTCGCCTGCCGCCTGCCCACCACGTCACCGACCGAGCTGGTCCGCCAGTTCGACGAGCTCTAGTTCACAGGCGGCCGGCTCAGGCTGCCCCGAGTGAGTGCCTTCGGGTCCACAACCGGATCCAGGGCCATCCTCTCCGCTCTGCAGGCGGCCGCACGCGATCCTTGGGCGATCTCCGGCAAGTTTGCCTTCGATCGGCGGACGTTGACGGCCCAGGCCTGAGGCTCAGTGGATGACGGTGGCGCTCAAGCCTTGGGGATCTCCTTGGACGGATCGACAAAAGG
>CAYHJH010000028.1:10264-12737 GCA_964356605.1 uncultured Anaerolineaceae bacterium | reverse complement strand
CCATCGTCCACCTTCCTTCTCCCAGAGTTGGGACGGCCACCCAGCGCGGAGAGGGAGTAGGGGGTGAGGGGGTGACGGCACGTTTTTCAGCAAGCTCTTAGGCCGGTGCGGCCGATCGAGTATGGACGGATGCTGCAGAGGGCCGAGTCCTAAGATTGAAGAGTTTCCTAAGGTGAGGCATCCCTGTGTCCTGTGGTGGAGCGTTGGACGATCTGCTCTAAGGTTGGCCAATACGCCCAAAGTAGCAGACTTCCTGGCAGCCTGGCTTTGAACCCTGCGCTAAAGCGGGATGTTGCCATGCTTCTTGGCAGGGTTGGCGTCTCGCTTGTTGGAAAGCATCTCCAGTGCGTTGATGAGCCGGGGCCGGGTGAAGCGCGGCTCGATGACGTCGTCGATGTATCCCCGCGAGGCGCTGACATAGGGGTTGGCGAACTTGGCCCGATACTCGCTCACGAGCTCGGCCTTACGCCTATCCGGGTCTTCCGCTTCGGTCAGTTCCTTGCGGAAAATGATGCTCACTGCCCCCTCCGGTCCCATCACTGCGATCTCGGCCGTTGGCCAGGCCAGGTTGAGGTCACCCCGAATGTGCTTGGAGGACATCACACAGTAGGCGCCCCCATACGCTTTCCGCGTGGTCACCGTGATCTTCGGGACAGTCGCCTCGCAGTAAGCATAGAGCAGCTTGGCGCCGCTTCGGATAATGCCACCGTGCTCCTGGCTGGTGCCCGGCAAGAAACCGGGCACGTCGACGAAAGTGACCAGCGGAATGTTGAATGCATCGCAGAAGCGAACGAATCGAGCAGCCTTTAGGGAGGCGTTGATGTCCAGCACACCGGCCAGCACGGCCGGCTGGTTGGCCACGATTCCCACACTGTGACCTCCCAACCGGGCAAAGCCCACCACGATGTTTTGAGCGAAGGCCTCATGGATCTCCAGGAACGTACCATTATCGATCACGAGCCGAATGACATCTCGGATGTCGTAGGGCTTGGTCGGGTCGTCGGGCACGATCGTGTCGAGCGCCTCCTCCGTCCGCAGCCGGTCATCGCCGGACGGCACGAAAGGAGGGTCTTCCATGTTGTTCTGTGGCAGGTAGGACAACAACACCCGGATCATATAGAGGCAATCGGCCTCGGTGTCCGACACATAGTGGCAAACACCGGATATGCCGGCGTGGACATCCGCCCCGCCCAGCTCTTCGAAGTCGACTTCCTCATGTGTCACGGAACGGACGACGTCCGGCCCGGTCACGAACATGTAGGAGGACTTGCGCACCATGAATATGAAGTCGGTGAGCGCCGGGGAATACACCGCACCTCCGGCAGAGGGCCCCATGATGGCGCTGATCTGAGGGATCACTCCCGAGGCGAGCGTGTTGCGAAGAAAGATGTCGGCGTATCCACCGAGCGAGACGACCCCCTCCTGAATCCGCGCCCCTCCAGAATCGTTGATCCCGATCAGCGGGGCGCCGTTCTTCATGGCCATCTCCATGATCTTGACAACCTTTTCGGAATGGACCTCCCCCAGGCTGCCACCGAACACGGTGAAGTCCTGAGAGAAGACATAGGCCAGGCGACCCTCGATGGTTCCCCAACCGGTGACCACGCTATCGCTCAGGTACTTCCGCTCATCCAAACCAAAATCGCGAGTGCGGTGGGTGACAAACATATCCGTCTCGCGGAAGGACCCTTTGTCGAGCAGCAAGTCGAGTCTTTCGCGAGCGGTGAGGCGGCCGCGTTGGTGTTGGGCCTCTATCCGGTCCGGCCCTCCGGCTTGGCGGGCCTGCTCCCTCAGGTCATTCAGGTGATCCAGCTTGGAATCGTGACTCATGAAAGTCTCTCCTGAAAGTAATCACTCACACGTGGTCGACTCAAAATCCAGACCAGCACGGCGATGGCCAGGGCCGATAGCGCGGCCGACACTGGCCAGCTTGTACGGGCATACTGCGAGCGGCTGAGCAGAAGACGATCTGCCCAGTACCAGACCAGCCCGAACAGCCCTCCGAAACGAAGCAGCTTGGGGGCCCAATTCCTGCCTAGAAAGGCGCCAAAAGCGGTCGCAAAGCCCCAGGCTGCCCAGAGGGCATTTCGCAGGAGCAGGTAAGGCCTGGGAGCCGCGTAGGGAAGATCGGGGAGGGTCAGGCCGGCCGCCCAACCGCCCAAGCTGAAGACCCCTAGCGTTAACACTCCCAGACTAAGCCAAGTTACGAGCGCCGGTCTCTGCTTGGGATGGGAAGTTTGTCTGGACAAGCGTCGGGTTCGGAAAGGCGTTATGTTCTGAGCTGCGCCGGCCGCTTCCGAGGCGTCGGGCGCGCGAGACATCTCGTCGAACCAGCGTGGGGATAGGCTAAAGGCACCAGGACTCAGTCTACCGTAAGTGTGATCTTACCCAGCTGCTCGCCAGCTTCCATCCGGTCGAACGCCTCGGCGGCCTGAGCAAGCGTGAACTGCCGATCGAGCACCGGCTTCAATTT
>CAYHJH010000028.1:0-10164 GCA_964356605.1 uncultured Anaerolineaceae bacterium | reverse complement strand
CGACCGGTCGATGAGCAGGTCGGCGCCCAATCGCGCCGCAATGGACAGCTTTTTCCGGTCTGACCCGACGACATACACCGTCGCGCCGGCCAATTTGGCGATCTGAATGCTGGCCGTATTCACTCCGCCCGAGGCTCCGACTATCAGGACCACCTCCCCTGGCCGGAGATTGCCGCGAGTAATCAGCGAATGCCAGGCAGTCAGATACACAAGTGCCGCGGCGGCTGCCTCCACGGCCGCGAAGCCCTCGGGCATCTTCAACAAGTTTCCTTCTGGCAATGCGATGTATTCGCGAAACGTTCCCCAGGCATGCTCGCCGAGCAATCGCCAATGGCGGCACAGATTGTCGAGACCGGCGCGGCAGGCCTCACACAGGCCACAGCTCAGGTTGGGGTAGACCACGACTCGATCGCCGACTGCGAATTGCGTGACTCCCTCTCCCAATTCGACCACCCGGCCCGCTCCATCGGCTCCGGGCACATGCGGAAAGTCGAGCTTAAGTCCAGGCCAGCCGTTGCGGGTGAACAAATCCACACGGTTGAGCGATACCGCCTCCAGCCGAACGAGCACCTCGGCCGGGCCGTGTTGCGGCTCGGGAAATTCGTGGTACTCGAGGACTTCGGGACCGCCGTGCTGGTGGAAGTGAACCGCGCGCACGTGAATGATGCCTCCCGGCGATCAATCCGTCACGTGGAATGCGAGATTCGGCGCGACTGACTCGACTGTGGAGGGCGGGATGCCAGAGCCTGAGTCGGAGCGGGGGCCGCGGTCCGCATCGCTCAAGGGTCCTCCCCGCGGACCTGGAACTGAACCGGTGCTGACCGAACGCCGATCTCGCCGATGGGGCTGATCAGCCAGTTGCCATCGGTGAGGGTAATCCAACACTCATAGTAGCCGGGAGAGAGCTGCGCGGTGACCGAGCCATCGTGGGCCGCTGCCTCCAGCGTCACTGTCTTGTCCAGGACGATTTCAATCGCCTCGTCCGTTTCGGGTGTGAAGGACGGCAGGGATGTCACGACCAGGGTGTCAAAGAAGAGGGCCATGAATTTGTCGCTGGGGCCGTCGTAGGGACGGGCGATCGAGATCACTGCGGTCGGTGTGTCGATGGTGAATGGCCCCAGTCGCTCCCAGATCCAGGTCGGCTGGCCTTCGTACCCGACGCCGAAGGTTGAGGTTTGACCATTGACGCTCAGTAGAGCCGCGTAGGGGTCCTCGACCCTCCGATAGGTCCGCACCCAGATATAGTAAGGACCCGGCGAGGTGAGACTCAACTCCAGCGTGGCAGCTTCGCTTCCTCCGGTGTCGGCTAGGAACCCTTTACCTTGGAAGTCGCTGGCAAACAGGTTCAGCGTCTCCCAGCCGGGCCCGGTCATCGACTCTGCCTGGATCGGCAGGACGGCCGGGCTCTGGCGCCCGCAGGTCAGGACGACCCCTCGAGGTGCCGCGCCCATCGCGCTCCACTCGAAGGCAACCTGGCCACTCGCTCCTGGAGAACCGGCCTCCAGACGGACCGCGACCTCCGAACTGCCGCAGGCGGGTGCGGTCAGTGCTGCCGGGCTCAAGAAATATCGATCAAAGAAGTCGCCGGCCATCCGCTCTGCCCTCGGGTAGCAACGAAGGAAGGCGGCGAGCAGGGCGTCGCGTGCCTCTCGCTCGACCGTCCAAGATATATCCCAGACGATGGCGAACCCCTTCCGTGGAGGCGTGAGACCGGAGAGCGTCGGGAGGAGTGAAGGGGCCGGGATGACAAGCGGGGACTGCATGTCGGATGGTTGCCGAACGCGACCGCGCATCCCAAGCCAGATGGCATACAACTCCTCAGCCTGGATCGGGTCATCGGCGGCAGGCATGTACGGGAATATACCTAGCGCGCCCGATGCCTGAACCTCACCGGCTATGTCGAGAATCTCGCGCCGGATCTGGCGATCGGATGGATCTTCGATCTCGTTGAAGGATATGTACTGATGGAGCACGGCCAGCTGCACGAGGCCGATGGCGGCCAGGGTGATGAGGAGCGGTCGGGCGTCGTCACCCAGCAGGCGACGAAGTTCGCTGTAGACCGCCGCCATGCTGATGGCCATGAAGAAGTAGGCAGCGGGCAGCCCAGGATACAGCACACGGCCCATGGCGGACTGAGCCACGATGGGGACGGGGAGGAAGAAGAAAGCTGCGAACACGAGGACCCAGAACAGACGGGCCCGTCTCCAGAGTACGACCCCCAGGAGCACGCCGCCGATCAGCCAGGGGCTAAGCAACGACTCGAAGAGCGGGCCATCCCGGTTGTAGAGGAAATCCGGGACGGCCCTGGTGAAGAGTGCGTGGGCGAGACTTTGCGCGTCCAGCGCAAGAGTCTTGAGCAGCCCTTGATCTAGACCCTTGTTTCCCAGATCGTAATACTGCAAGCGCCCGATCCAATAGGTCGCCGCCACTGGGAGGACGAGCAGTTGCGGGGCTACATAGGCAGCGACAGAGCGAATGGAGTCTCGGCGTGGGATCTTGAGGCGGTGCAGGTCATAGAACAGGACGATGAAGCCAACGATCAGAAGGGGAGCGACGGTATCGTAGGTCAACAATCCCAGACCGACGAGAGCTCCTGCGATGACAAAGCCGACCGTGCGCCGTGAATCGAGCGCCCAGGTCAGGGCCAAGAGCCCGGCGATGGGCCAGAGTTTCACCAGGCTTTCGACATTGGCCAGCCGGCTGGCGCTCACATCGAGTAGCGAAATGCCCAGCAGAAACGTCGCCAGCCAGGCAACGCGGGGACCGGCCAGCCGCCGGGCCAGCGCGTAGAAGGCAATGCTGGCCACGATGCTGTAGACGACCGTCGCCAGGCGGGCGCTCGGGATCCCCGGACCGAACAGCCGTAGGAACAGCGCCTCCATGTAGAAACTCACGGGAACCGAGGCCAGATGGTATTCGGTGGCTTCAACGAACTGTCCATCGACCATGGACCGGACGACTTCGACGGTCCATTTGAGTTCATCCCCTTCGATGCCGTAGGGCTGAAGGTCGAGAAACGATACTCGGGCGAGAATCGTCACGGCCAGGGCGGCGGCGAAGAGGGCAATCTCCCAGGTGGGACTCGGAAGCGGACCGAAGAGATCCTTCGTCGCCCGGCCTCGATAGTCGAGTCCCCATCCCAGAATTACGAGGGTCCCAAGCAGAAAGGGCGCCGCGGGCTCGAGGGGATACGCCTCGAGCATCGAAAGCTGCCATAGGCAAAGGATACTCAGGCCTCCGATCAGAAGCCCCACTCGCGCGGCGGCGATGTTCTCCTTCCACACCGAGAACGCGAAACAGACAAGACTGAGCAGACCGCCCGCCACGCCGATCCCGAGATCCAGGTCGTCGGCCGTCTGGAGCTGGAGTTCGCGAACGAAATGCAGGGCTCGATAAGGGTGACCGGGAAGCCAGCTCTCATGCGGGCGGTCCATGAAGGTGCCCGGCGAGACGACCCAGATGTAGATGCTCAGGACGCCCAGAACGCCTAGGAGGAACACCTCCAGCGGATGACCGGCCATCCAGCGACCCACTCGCGCCGGGAGATCGCCACTAATATTCAATTGGAGAGCAGGTCGGAGAACAGGCGCTTTGGAGGCCTCGCCTGGCGCCGCGAGCGGTGCGTCGGCGGCGGGGTTCGTTCGTCGCAGGTGCAGCAGCCGGACGCCGTTCAGCCCCGCCGCGACCGCCAGTACCACCAACGGAGCCCAGATCTGAAACTCAGGGAGTCCCAGCGTCAGATCCCGGATGAGGCATACAGCAGCAGGGACGCTGGGTCCCGGACATTTGGACCCCGCAAACGAGGGGTGAGGCGAGGCCGGGCGGCCAGGGGTTGGTGAAGGGCTCGCCGCGGCGGGTGGCGCTCGCGGTTCATTCCAGTCCCAGCTCCTGGCGGGAGATGACCAGCCGTTGGATCTCGCTGGTGCCCTCGTAGATCTCGGTGATCTTGGCGTCGCGATAGTAGCGCTCGACCGGAAGCTCCTTGGAGTATCCCATCCCTCCGTGGATCTGTACCGCGGCGCTGGCGCAGAAGCTGGCGGTCTCGGAGGCGAAGAGTTTCGCCATAGAGGCCTCCAGGGTGAAGGATTCGCCGCTGATCTTGGCCGCTTGTTTGGCCAGCGCGGCCTGAAAGATCAGCAGCCGGCTGGCTTCGATACGGGTCTTCATATCGGCCAGCTTGAAAGAGATTCCTTGGAACTCGGCAATCTTCTTGCCGAAGGCCTCCCGTTCGCGTGCGTAGCGCAGGCTGGCCTCATACGCCGCCTCGGCGATCCCTAGCGCCTGGCAGGCGATGCCGATTCGCCCGGCGTCCAGCACCTGCATCGCGATCTTAAACCCCTCGCCCTCCTCACCCAGCCGATTCTCCACTGGGCAGCGATAGTCCTCAAGCAGAATCTCGCAGGTGGCGCTGGCCCGAATGCCGAGCTTTGGCTCGATCTTGCCGAGAATGAAGCCAGGCTGGTCGGGCTCGATCAGGAAGGCAGTGACGCCGCGGTGCTTCTTCTCCGGCGCGGTCATCGTGAAGAGCAGGATGTACTTCGCAACTGGCCCGCTGGTTACCCACGATTTTCGCCCGTTGATGACGTAGAAGTCACCTTGCCGCACCGCCCGGGAGCGCATCGTGCCGGCGTCCGAGCCTGACATGGGTTCGGTGAGCGAGTATGCGCCGATGGCTTTGCCGGAAGCTACCGGTCGTAAGAACTTTTCTTTCTGAGCCTCCGTTCCGAAGCGATGCACGGCATTGCAGAACAGAGAGTTGTTGACCGACATGATGGTTCCGTGGGAGGCATCGGCCTTACTGATCTCGGTGAGTGCGAGCACGTAAGCCAGAGTGTCCAACCCGGATCCACCGTATTCTTCCGGGATCTCGATCCCCATGAAGCCCATCTCGCCCATCTTACGAACTGTTTCTATTGGGAACTGGCCGCTCTCATCAAACTCGGCCGCGATGGGGGCAATCTCGTTCTGGGCGAAGTCCCGGGCGAGCTGCTGGATCATCTCGTGGTCAGGCCTGAGCTGCAGGCTCGGGCCGGGATGCGTAGTTTCGGTGACCATGGTTCGTGGGGCTGGCGAGGCGGCGCGATTATAGCATGCGGCCTTTTTTCGCCCCTCTGGGCGGGGATGAGCCCCACTTCTACAGTGGCCCTGGAGTCAATGGTGCGCGAGCACAGCCTCGCTCTGTACTGCTGCGATCCCCCCGGCAAAGAGGTCGCCGAAACCACTCAGGTACAATGGCCGCTCGGAGGCCAGGCCCATGTCTGAAGGATCCAGCCAAGAACCGATCACCGAAGCGATCTTCCAACATCTGGTCCAGCTGGCGGCCTTTGAGCTGCGGGAGGACGAGGCCGAATACCTTCGTCGAGAACTGAACGCCCAGCTCACTTCCATTCGGGACCTGGAGGCCATCCAGATTCCGGACGATCTGCCAATCACCTCCCACGGCGTACCGTATGGTCCACAGATCCGACCTGGGCTGCGTGAGGATGAGATCCTCGCTTCCGGTTTAGCTGACGGAATCCTGGCGCAGGCACCCAAGGTCGTGGATCGCTACATCATCGTTCCCGATCTTCCCCGCACTGAATTGGAATGAACTTCGAGATCTGTGATCTGCCCGCCCACGAGCTGGTCAGCCGGCTGAAGCGGGGTGAGTTCAGCGCGGAGGATGCGCTCGAGTCGACGCTGCGACGGATCACGCAGGTTGAAGGGCGGTCCGGTAGTCTTGATCCTGGCAGCCCAGGTCCGCTTGATGCGCAGCGGGTACATGCCTATATCACGGTTACCGAAGACCGGGCCCGGCGCCAGGCACGCGCGGTCGACGAGGCCCTGGCCGCCGGCCGGGACCCGGGACCGCTATCTGGAGTTCCGCTGGCGGTCAAGGACATTTTCTGCGTTGCCGATACTCCATCGACTGCGGGCTCCCGAATTCTGGGGAACTTCGTGGCACCCTACACGGCCACGCCGGTGGCCCGCTTGGAGCAGGCCGGGGCAGTCACGATCGGCAAGGTAAATCTGGACGAGTTCACCTATGGATCTTCGAATGAGTCCTCCGCTTTCGGGCCGACGCCTCGGAACCCGTGGGCGCTTGACCGCGTGCCGGGAGGCTCCTCGGGGGGCAGCGCCGCCGCGGTGGCAGCGGGAGAGGCCACTCTATCTCTCGGCACCGATACCTCAGGATCCGTTCGGCAGCCGGCGGCCTTCTGCGGGGTCGTGGGCCTGAAGCCGACCTACGGCAGGGTTTCCCGCTACGGCCTGATCGCCTTCGCATCCTCGCTGGACTGCCCGGGCCCCATCGCTCGCAACACAACCGACGCGGCGTTGATGTTGGGGGCGATCGCAGGGCCGGACCGGAGGGACGCGACGGCTGCCAATACGCCGGTGCCGGATTATGTCCGCGAACTCAACAACGGTGTTAGAGGGCTCCGAATCGGTCTATCGCCGGGTTTCTTACGGTTGCGCTACCCCGACGCGGCGACTGGTGAGCTGAGTGAGCAGGGAGTGCAGTCCGAGATTGAGCAGGCGGTTCGCCAGGCGGCCGAGACGCTGGCCGACTTGGGAGCAGAGATTGTGGAAGGAGTGGAGCTGCCGAGCGTGCAGTTTGGCATCCCGGCCTACTTCGTGATCTCACGGGTCGAAGCCGCCTCTAACCTGCATCGCTACGACGGAGTGAAGTACGGGTACCGATTCGACGGACCGCTTGCCGATCTCAGCCAGCTCTACCGGCAGAGCCGCGGCGCGGGCTTTGGCACCCAACCCAAGCTGCGCATCCTGATGGGGATGTACGTCTCGGGGGAGCAGTACGAGAAGCGATATTACGAGCGGGCGCTGCAGGTCCGGACCGCAATCCGCCGGGACTTTGAACGGGCCTTCGACCCGCAGGGCCCCTACCGGGTGAATGCCCTGCTGGCCCCGACCACACCCACGACCGCGTTTGAGACGGGAACGGTATACGGCGACTCGGTGCTGATGCAGTACGCCGACCTGCTCACGGTTCCTGCCAATCACGCGGGTGTCCCGGCGCTCTCCGTGCCGGCAGGCCTCGATTCTCGAGGACTGCCGATCGGGATCCAACTGATGGGCCCCGACTTTTCGGAGGGGGTGCTGCTGCGGATTGGAAGAGCCTTCGAGCGTGCGACCGGGGACCAGACCTGGCGGCAGGCCAAACCGGCGATTCTGCAGGATCTGGCACGTGCTTGAGTACGAAGCCATCATCGGGCTCGAAACCCATATTCAACTAAGAACCCGCTCCAAGATCTTCTGCGCGTGCAAGGCGGACTCCTGGGGCGATCCACCCAATGTCAACATCTGCCCGGTGTGCACCGGGCTGCCCGGCGTGCTGCCCGCCTTGAACAGGGAGGTCGTCAACAAGGCCATGCGGCTGGCCGCCGCGCTGCAGGCGGAATCAATCCAGCCGGAGTCGTACTTCGCACGCAAGAATTACTTTTACCCGGACCTGCCCAAGGGATATCAAATCAGCCAGTACGACGAACCGCTGGCGCGCGGTGGACAGCTTGAAGTGCCGCTGCCCGGAGGCGGAGTACGAAGGGTCGCGATCACCAAGCTGCACATGGAAGAGGACGCCGGCCGGACGATCTACCAGAACGGCCGGCGCCTGATTGACTTCAATCGCTGCGGGGTTCCGCTGGTGGAGATGGTGACCGGTCCGGACCTGCGCACGGCGGAGGAGGTGGGGCAGTACCTGATCCGGCTTCGCCAGCTCTTGCGCTGGCTGGATATCTCCGATGCCGATATGGAGCGCGGCCAATTGCGCTGTGACGCCAATGTCTCAGTCCGAGTACGAGGATCAAAAGTCCTGAACCCAAAAACCGAGATCAAGAACGTCAACTCCATCACCAATGTTCGCCAGGCAGTCCAGTCGGAGATCGAGCGCCAGATCCGCGAGGTGGAGGCCGGGCGACAGATTGAGGCCTGGACGTTGGACTGGGATGACGAGCGCGGAGTGCTCAGCAAGATGCGCCCGAAGGAGAGCGAGGCGGACTACCGCTACTTTCGGGAACCAGATCTGCTCCCGATCTTGGTTGGAGAAGTCGAGAAGCGGGCGGTCATCGAGACGTTACCGGAGCTGCCGCTGGCTCGACGGGCGCGCCTGGTCGAGGGCTACGGCTTGCCGGAGTACGACGCGGAGATTCTCACCGAGGAGCGGTCGCTTTCCGATTTCTTTGAGGCGACCGTCGCCGCTTACGGTGGAGATCCCAAGCGAGTTTCGAATTGGGTGATGAACGATGTGCTGCGGCTGATCCGTGAGGGTGGCACCACCGCCGAAGGACTCGGCCTGCAACCGGCCCACTTGGCGGAGATCGTTCAGATGGTCGACGCGGGAACCGTCACGGCCGTCATCGGCAAGGAATTGCTCGAGAAGGCGCGTGGCTCTGGTCGCACGCCACTGCAGATGGTAGAGGAACAGGGCCTGGCCCAGGTGTCCGATTTGGCGACGCTGCGCGAGGTTGCGCAGCGTGTCGTGCAGGCCAACCCTGAGCAAGTTGCGACCTACCGGGCCGGCAAGACGACAATTCTAGGTTGGTTTGTTGGTCAGGTGATGCGCGAAACCGCAGGCAAGGCGGACGCCAAGAAGTTGGGCGAGGTACTTCAGGAACTACTCAATGGGTAGCCGTTCACCTGGCGAAATCGTAGGCCACAAATACCCCTGCTGAAGCCGTCAGCTCGACGAGGGGAATCGGATCCTCTGAAATGCTCCCCAGCGTCAGCGTCCAATCGCCCGGAGTCCCGGCCAGGTACAAGTAGTCACCTTCATCCATCCAACGCACTCCGGCGGCGGAACCCAAGGCCCGCGGGGGCTGTCCAACTTCGCCAAGGAGGAGGTCCAATCCACTGCCTTTGGCATAGACGAAGTGGATTGAATCGGGACCCCAGCCTTTCCACTGGATGGTTCCCGAGTCGTAGCTGAACGACTCGCCCGTTCCGTAGCGGTACAAGACCAACTCCTGTTCATCTGGCAGTATCCCCGCGCGCAGGTATGCGATCGTCGTTCCATCCGGTGAGATCAGCGCGGCTTCGCTCTGGGGCCGAAAGAGGTCGCCAGCGATGGATGCCAGCACCCGCGGAGCCTCTCCATTTGTGGGAACCAGCCTGACGATCCCCACGGGTGAGGCAGCGAACGGGTCTTCATTAGGAATCGCCACCAGCACCGAGTCGGCCTCCGGCGACCAAACCGGCCGCGGATAAAAGAAGTATTCGCTGTAAGTGATGACCGGGGTGAACGTGAGCACCTCGGGGCGAAGATCGGTACCATCGATCTTGCTGAACCCCACACTGTCCGGTCGGACCAGCGCCAGCTGTTCCCCATCCGGCGAGAAGGTGAAATCGCCGCCTTCGCCAGGGATAAGGAGTGGCGTCAGCCCCCCGCTGTTGACGTCGATAGCAATCAGGTCGTCGTTTTTGGCTAGGCCGGGCCCCTCGGACACGCCCCGGGTATTGAAGAGCACCCGATGGGAGCCGGGTGCAAATGCGAAATCGGACAGCGCGTAGTGCAGGAAGCCCTCCAGCGGATACAGGGCGTCAAAGGCTGCCGCACCGATCAGCAAGCGAGTGTCTTCGCCATTGAATGCGATGGCGCGCAGGTCAGTGGTGTTGCGCGTCGGATCATGAATTACATAGACGATGCGCTCGCCGTCGTCAGCGAGACGGAGATCGGCGACTCCACCCGAGCTGGTGAGCATCACCGGAGCAGATCCCGGTTCGAGCGCCCAGAGATTTCCTCCATCGACGTAGGCGATGTGAAGAGCGGGAGGGACCGGTGTGGGTGAGGGAGAGGGTGAAGGCGTGGCGGGGACGAGGGTCGGTGCCTGCGACGGAGTGGCGCTCGGCGCTTCCTGCGGGCCCGCGGTCGCAGTGACCGGCTCGGCAATGGAGTCCTCTGGCGCGCCCGGAAAGTTGCAGGCGGCCAGCGTGCTGACCAACCCAGCGAAGGCGATCGTCCATTTCAGTTTGCTCATCGGCATAGCTGAGGAATATCCCCGTTTGTCCTTACGCGCAAGTGCGCCGCAGGGCAAGAACAGGCGGGTCGTCGACCAGAGCGCGGGAAAGGAATCCTCAGAACCCGCGCGAGCGGAGAGAGGGGGGACCGTTCTAGTTGTCGTACTGGAAGAAGCCTCGACCGCTTTTTCGGCCAAGGAAGCCGGCGTCCAC
>CAYHJH010000027.1:11039-13824 GCA_964356605.1 uncultured Anaerolineaceae bacterium | reverse complement strand
CAGCGCGGAAGCGGCGAGGAGGTGCCGATCCCGGAGGTCGAAGTGGTTCCGACCATGGAGGCGATCACCCACGTGCCAGAAGGGACCGAGCCAGGTCCCTTCAACTCTGACCCGCCGACCTCCGGTCGCCACTATGCGACGCAGGCCTTCGCCGGCTTTTACGATGAAGAACAGGCGGCGGACTTCGACCCGTACCCCGCCGGATACCTGGTCCATAGCCTCGAGCACGGCTATGTGATCTTCTGGTACGACTGCGAGCTGCTCTCTGAACGGGAATGCAATGGGCTGAAGCGAGACATCCAGCAGGTCATGGCGCAGGTCGGCGACTTCAAGGTGATCGGGTTCCCGTGGCCGTCCCTGGACGTCCCGGTCGCCATGACCTCCTGGGACCGGATCATTCTTTTCACCAGCTTCGATGCCGGCGTGGCCGAGCAGTTCGTTCGCAACAATCGCAACCAGGCGCCTGAGCCTAACGCGCCGTAGCGCAAGTTGGAGGCTCAGACGGCCGTCTGGCCACCGCGTCTAAGTCCCGTCCGGGATAGGATGGGGGCTGCGGAGGCTTGTCAGCCCACCAGGCCCGCCACTCTCAGGAACCCGGTCCCCTACTGCTCAGAAGCATCGGCCAATAACAAACCAGCCCCAAAACGGGGCTGGTTGCTTTTCAGCAAAAAAGCGCGTGGCGCTAGGCCGGTTTCAAGCGGGGCGTGAATTTGGTCTCCATCCACCAGCGCAGACCCAGCAGGGTCGCCACCCAATAGAACAGGTAAGCGACCACCTCTTCCAGCGAGGGGTTGCCGTTGTAGCCGAAGAGGGCCTTGAAGAGTTGTCCGACCGGTGAACTTTCATCCAGCAATTGGTTCGTGTCCCAAACCTGTGCATTCAGGGTCGGGATTACGCCAGCCTCCTGAAACTCGGCCACCCCGTGCGCCAGCAGGCCAGCGGCGAAGAGCAGCAGCAGGATGCTGGTCAGGTTGAAGAACAGCCGAATGTTCAACCGGGCTGTCGAGGCGTAGAGCACGTACCCGATGAGAATCGCGATGCCCAGGCCAAGGACTGCGCCTGGGAGCGTTCCACCACGGTCGGAGGCGAAGGCCGCCGCAGAGAGAAAGAGCGCAGTCTCGACGCCCTCCCGAAACACTGCGACAAATGAAACCGCTGCCAGCCCCTGGTTCCGACCGGACTGCACCGCGGCATGCACATCTTGTTCGAGCGAGGTCTTGATCAGGCGCGCCTGGTAGCGCATCCAGAAGATCATCCAGGTCAGCACGCCGACCGCCAGAAACATCGTGGCGCCCTCGAAGATCGCCTCCGCCCGGCCCTCCAGCTCAAACCCGACAGCCTGGATCACTGCCGCAACGACGAGGCTGGCGGCGACCGCTCCAAGCACGCCCAACCAAACGTAGCCCCGACCCTGGGGGTAGTTGATCTTGCGCAGGTAGCCCAGAACGATGCCGACGATCAGCGCGGCTTCCAGGCCCTCGCGCAAAGAGATTAGAGTTGCTGCTGCCATTTGATCCTTAGCTCCTCCAGCGTAGTTGTCTTCGTGAAAAAATCTACCAATCGGAGCCATTTTAGTCAATAACCCTCATATAAATTCCATCCGTACACCCATTGAACTCTTCGATTAACCATGGTTAATTCACCCGAGCTTCAAGCGGAGGGCAAGACTGGTCCTGGCACCACGGCCGGTGGCCAGGGCTGGAGCAGGACCAGCTCTTTGGACCAGGCGACCTGGCAGTCACGACTGACTATCGTGACGTGTTGACTGAAGTCTGCCGCTTTCGGCTCAACAATCCGGCCATCTCTGAGATCTTCCCGGACTACCAGCCCCAGCGATCTGGATTTGTGCGCAAGGGCTGAGCCGGTCTCAGGGACGCCAGTTCAGGAACGCCTCGAGCACGCCGAGATTGATTTCGAAGTCGGTTTCCTGATGGGTCTCCAGCTCGAGATCGATCGCCGGGATGCCTTGCTCTGCGGCCCAGTCGGCGAACTGACCGGTAAACAGGCAACCCCCGTCGATCGGGGGATACGGGTATGGGGTGACCTCGGCAATCGCCTCGGCCAGCCGTACCGAGTCCGCAAGCGGCGGCGCGCCACCGGGAAAGATCCCGAGCGCCGCGCTGTGGTAGCTGATAATCGCCTCGATCCGCTTCTCCAGGATGAACGAGATCAGCGCCGACACCTCTGGCTCTGAAGCAGGGGCCGAGCCTCCGTGAATCGGCAAATAATCCCAGCACCCCTCCTTCGGCCAATCCGCCTGCCAGCCGGACGGCCAGTTCCTATTTAAGTCAACCCCGTTCTCGTTTGCTCTGCCGGGCCGGCCATGCGACCGTGCCTCGCCATCTGGATTCAATGAAGGAAGCACATAGAGACTGATGCGCCGCGGAACCATCTCAGGATGGGCGCGAAGGTGGTCCATGAGTTCATGGGCAAGCGCGATCGTGTTCCATTCATACCCTCCGTGAATGCCGGACACAATCAGCCGCCGGAATGGCCCGCGCCCAAAACGGTAGATCTCGAGCGGCCGGCCGGCCACGCTGTAACCGATGATCTCAGGACCGCTGGCGAACAGGGTGGCGGTGGGCTCGGGGCGGAGGACTGGCTCGCGAGTAGGGCTCCGCGCGGAGGGCGGACCTGCGGTCCAGGCCGGCGGCAGTGGACGGGGTCGAGCGAGTTCGACGGATGCCGCGAGGTCTTGGCCGCCGGCGCAAGCCGTCAGAGACAAGTGAAGGAAAACCAGAACACTCGCTGCCAGCTTCACGGCACGATCTCGGATAAGGCCCGC
>CAYHJH010000027.1:7788-10939 GCA_964356605.1 uncultured Anaerolineaceae bacterium | reverse complement strand
CATCCTCGGCCAAGGAGGCATGGGGTCGGTCTACAAGGCCTGGGATGGCAACCTCAATGTCGACGTAGCAGTAAAAGAAAATCTCTTCACCACCGAAGACTACGCCCGCCAGTTCTACAAAGAAGCCACCATCCTCGCCAGCCTGCGGCATGCCAACCTGCCCCGGGTGACCGATCACTTCGTGATCAGCGGCCAGGGGCAGTACCTGGTGATGGATTTTATTCAGGGTCGGGACCTGCGCGAGCGCATCGAGCGGGACGGACCGATTGACGAACGCGAAGCGATCCTATGGTTCCTGGAAGTCAGCGACGCCCTCGCCTACCTGCATAGCCGCAAGCCATACGCCATCCTGCACCGGGACATCAAGCCGGGAAATATCAAGGTCCAGCCGGACGGCCGGGCGCTGCTCGTGGATTTTGGATTGGCCAAGGTGGACGACAAGTCCGGGACAACGACCACCGGCGCAAAGGCGATGACGCCGGGTTTCTCGCCGCCAGAGCAGTACGGTACCGGGAGGACCGACTCGCGGACCGACGTCTATTCGCTGGGCGCCACCATGTATGCCTGCCTGACGGGCGCAATCCCAGAGGATTCTTTGGAACGGGCGATGGGGAGGGAAGAGCTCACCCCGCTGCGGAAGCGCAGCCCGCGAGTCACGGCCGCGCTGGCACGTGCAATCGAGAAGGCGCTCGCGGTACGACCCGAGGAGCGCTACCAATCCATGGTGGAGTTCGCATCGGCGCTCAGCTCGGCGGCTCAGGCGAGCAACCCAACTCTGGTACGCGAATATCCCTATCTCGACCGGACCGCGCGCGCCCCCATCACGGCAGGATTTGCCGACCTCCCCACTCGGCTGCCGTTTGAGGAGAAGAAGCGGCGGCGCTGGGAGTACCTCGCGATCCCGCTGGTTGTGGCCGCCATCGTGGCGCTCGTTGCGCTTCCAATTCTGCGACAAAACGGCGAGGTCGCATCCTCTCCCGATACTACCGACGCCGGCGCTACGGAAGAAACCAACAGTCGGCCGAACCCCACCCAGGATGCGGTCGTCTTGCCACCGGTGGCGCCGACCATCGTGCTGCCATCGGCCACACCCCTGTCCACCGTCGATCCCTCGCTCACGCTGACTCCACAGCCAACTCCGATCGGAGGGGGAAGCGGCCAGATCGCGTTCGCCTCGGATCGAAGCGGGATTCCGCAGATTTACCTGATCAACGTGGATGGGACCGGCCTCAAGCCGCTGACCAACATGCCGGACGGCGCCTGCCAGCCGTCCTGGTCACCCGATGGCCAAGCGTTAGCCTTCACTTCACCCTGTCCGGACAGCGAGGAGACGTACCCGGGGGCAGGCCTCTGGATCCTCGAACTGCAGACCCTTCAGCCGCAGCCTCTGGTGACTACGCCTGGGGGCGATTACGATCCGGTCTGGTCACCGGAAGGCGCGCGGATCGCATTCACGTCGGAAAGACTCGGGCGGCCACAGGTCCACGTCCTGACGCTGGCCGGCAACCAGGTAGAAAACGTCAGCGGGATCTTCGCTCGGGAGGTTCAGCCGGCCTGGTCGCCACAGGGGACCGCGCTGCTGTTCGTTTCGTATCGCAGAGGCGAGGCACAGGTCTGGCTGATGTCGGACGCGGGCGGCAATGAACAACGGTTCGCCCGGGGTGACTTGCAGGATACCCACCCGGCCTGGTCCCACGATGGGCAACTCGTCGTCTTCCAGAGAAGTATCTCGGGCGTGTCACGATTGATCGGCGCTCGGTTCGAGGATCGTGGTGTTCCGGATTTCCAAGTTTGCCAGCAGAGCCCCTACGCCAGCCACCCGATGGTGGATCCGGACTTCTCTCCGGATGACCGTTGGCTGGTGATTGAGACCTGGCCGGACGGCGTGAATCACAGTATCGCCATCATGACGAGCACCTGCAACAATGTGACCGTGCTGGATAACGATCCTGCGTTGGACTTCGATCCTGCCTGGCGACCCTAGCGCGAAGCGAGTTCTCGACGAGGCGTCCCTCGGCCTCCGATGAGGCCCACGCTTCGTCCTGCAGTGGTTGATGGCGAGCTCAATATCTTATTTGACCCGAACGATCCGGCTGGCTGTGGCGAAGAGCGATGACGGCTAAGATCATCGACGGCAAGTCGATTGCAGCAGAGATCCGGGCCGAGGTGGCCGAAGGAGTCCGGGCGCTTCGCTCGCGCGGCGGGCCGGTCCCCGGCCTGGCCACAGTTCTGGTCGGAGAAAATCCGGCCTCCCAGGCCTATGTGCGGGCCAAGCGGAAGGCCGCGGCCGAAGTCGGGATTCAGACCTTCGACCATGAACTCCCCCGCGAAGCTTCGCAGCTGGAAGTCGAAGCGCTGGTCGCGAAATTGAGCGACGACCCTCGCGTTCATGGGATCCTGGTCCAACTCCCGCTACCGGTCGGGTTGGACGAGCAGGCGGTCCTGGGAAAGATCCGCCTCGAGAAGGATGTGGACGGCTTCCACCCGATCAACCTGGGCCGCCTGGCGCAGAAAGGACTCCAGCCGCTCTATGTCCCATGCACTCCAGGGGGCTGCCTGACGTTACTCAGGCGGGCCGGCGTTCAACTGGAGGGTGCGCAGGCGGTCGTGCTCGGTCGCTCGAATATCGTCGGGATGCCCGTCGCACTGCTGTTGGTCAAGGAGAACGCCACCGTGACGATCTGCCACTCGCGCTCGCGGGAACTGCCCGCAATCTGCCGGCAGGCGGACGTGCTGATCGCGGCTGCCGGGAAGCCTGAGCTGGTCCGAGGGGACTGGATAAAGCCTGGGGCTGCCGTCATCGACGTCGGCATCAACCGGGTGGAAGATCCGGCCGCCGAGCGCGGTTATCGGATCGTCGGCGACGTGGCCTTCGAAGAAGCCATCCAGGTGGCGGGGGCACTCACGCCAGTGCCTGGAGGAGTTGGCCCGATGACCGTCGCCGGGCTGCTCCAGAATACGCTCCGAGCAGCTTCGCTTTCAGAGAATCAACCGAAGTAGTTCGCGAGTGCCTATCGGCGTCCACCCGAGCGGCCTGGCAGAGCCACACTCAACTTCGAGCGCGCTGAGGCCTTCTGATGAAAGTGCTTAGGCATCCTAAGACTTAGTGCCACTGGTTGGGTATCAAAGAGCATCAGGATAAAGATGATGA
>CAYHJH010000027.1:1963-7688 GCA_964356605.1 uncultured Anaerolineaceae bacterium | reverse complement strand
TATCTTCTCGAATTCTCTTAGTTTCCCTTCACCTTCTGACCACCTTCTAACTTCCTCGATTTCAATTTGGTGGTTTCTTGACACCATGACTGCTTGAGATAGGCACTGTTTGTCTCCAAAGTGATAGTACCAAGCCAGCCTGTCTTTCACACAATCAGTAGGCGAGATTATTCGCAGAATTCCCGTCTCCAGCTTGAGCTCATCTACCTTCGTCACAAAGTCTTCTCCAAGCGAGAGCGGTCCGGGAGGGAACTCTACAGGGTACTCTGAATCAGGATGCTCGAAGTGCCTGCCCACCTCCTGAAATCCCAATTCTTCCATCGCCTTCTTTATCGCTATTCGCCTCGCAGAGTACTGATTGACAAGATCAAGGTCGCGCGAGACATACTTGCCAGAAGTGTAGATCGCCACCACCGCACCGCCCGAAAGGACAACATCAATCTCTTTGTCGCGCAAATGGGACTGGACATATGCGCCTAGTTCAGCCTGGGTCATCTCACGAATTGGCTTCACGATGGCTTGCCTCTTCGCCTAGGGCGTCGCCTGTTCATCGTGAGGCGCTCAAGCTCGTTCTCCGGGTAGAAGGAGAGTGCTTTCTCCAACAGTCTCTTTAATTCGGGCAAGAAGGCATATCGGGGATTGAATTCGTATACGACTGTTCGGCCGGCTTCTTTGCTGACTAGAACGCCGCTCGATTCCAGCTTCGCTAGCTGCTTTTGGATGGAATCCGGATCTGCCCGGAAGAATCTTGCGATTTCGCGCGCGTATCCCTCTCCCCTCGCAACAATATAGATAAGTACTCTTTCAGAGCTTACTGAACCCAGAATCGGTTCCAACACAGCGGGTCTCGACTCCCTTGATTGTTTGTCGGACATGATCCGACATATGTCAGAGTAATACTGACATATGTCAGAAGACCACTGACATTATACCGCTCTTGGCAAGTATTGCAAAGAAGTGAAAGGATGCCTAACCTCTGATCACGTGACATCAGGCGCAAAATGGCATGTTGTCTGACAATTGACCGGCTCGGATTGGGGTGTTAGACTCGCCCCAGTTCACCCTTTGAGGGCCAACTCCTCGGGGCGCTGAGTCTCTAACTTGAACGCTCGTCCGGAGCAAATTCAATCCAAAACGCTCGTCGATGTGGCCATGGGTCGCCAGCCGGCCGATTTAGTCTTGCGCGGCGGCCGCTGGGTGTGTGTCCAATCCGGTGAGATCGTGGATGGCACCGACATAGCGATCATCGGCCAGCGCATCGCCTACGTTGGCCAGGACGCAAGCCATACGGTTGGCGATAAGACGCAAGTCTTGGAGGCCGACGGTCGCTTCCTCGTTCCCGGCCTGCTCGATGGGCACATGCACGTTGAGTCGGGGATGCTGACGATCACTGAGTTTGTGCGGGCCGTGCTGCCTCACGGGACGACTGGGATGTTTATTGACCCCCACGAGATTGCAAACGTATTTGGGCTGAGGGGGGTTCGCATGATGGTAGACGAGGCCTCGATCCAGCCGATTCACGTGTGGGTGCAGATGCCCTCCTGTGTCCCCTCGGCGCCCGGCCTCGAGACCGCCGGGGCGACCCTCGGTCCGGAGGAAGTGGCGGAGGCGATGCGCTGGCCCGGTGTCATCGGGCTGGGAGAGATGATGAACTTCCCCGGCGTGGTCCTTGGCGACGACCGGTTGCACGCCGAGATGGCGGAGACTCGGGCAGCGAGTAAAGTGATCGGCGGCCATTACGCCTCTTTCGACCTCGATCGACCCTTCCACGCCTATGTCGCCGGCGGCCCGCAGGACGATCACGAAGGCACTCGCCTCGAGGACGCCGTCGCCCGCCTCCGACAGGGGATGAAAGTGATGATGCGGTTGGGCTCGGCCTGGCACGATGTTGCCGAACAACTGCGTGCGGTTACTGAGCTGGGGCTGGATCCGCGCCATCTGATTCTGGTCACCGACGACAGCCACTCCGGCACATTGGTCCACGAGGGCCATATGAACCGGGTGGTGCGCCATGCGATCGAGCACGGGGCCGATCCGATGGTCGCGGTCCAGATGGCGACCCTCAACACCGCCGAACACTTCGGCGTTGCGACCGATGTGGGGCAGATCGCGCCGGGGCGCTATGCCGATATCCTGCTGGTCCGCGACCTGGAGGCGCTGACGATCGACACGGTGATCGCCAAAGGCGTCATCGCGGCAGATGGCGGGGCATTGACGGTCGCGCCGCCGAAGTTCGAGTATCCCCAAGAGGTCAGAGCCTCCGTGCACCTGGCCCGTGAGCTGACCGCGGAGGACTTCGGCCTGCCGGTGGCGCGGAACGGCCGCGTGCAGGCCAACGTCATCGGTGTCATCGAGAACCAGGCACCCACCCGACACCTGCGCGTGACCATGCAGCCCGTTGGCGGCCAGCTGACGACGGATATTCACGACGACCTCGCCAAGGTGGCGCTGGTCGAGCGTCACCGCGGGACCGGAGAGATGCAGATTGGCCTGGTTCAGGGGTTTGGTTTCAACGTGCCCTGCGCCGTCGCTTCTACGGTTGCGCACGATTCCCACCAGATGCTGGTCGTAGGCACCCACGAGCAGAGCATGGCAGTGGCGGCCAATCAGCTCGCTCGCGTAGGAGGAGGCCAGATTGTCGTCCGCGAGGGCGAGCCGATTGCCATCGTCGAACTCCCGATCGCGGGGTTGATGTCGGACGAGCCGGCCGAGATCGTTGCCCAGAAGACTGAGCGGCTGCTGCAAGCATTCCGCGACTGTGGCTGTACGCTAAACAACCCCAACATGCAGTTGAGCCTGCTTGCGCTGGTGGTGATTCCTGAGCTGCGCATTTCTGACAAAGGGTTGGTCGACGTCAATCGATTTGAGCTGGTGCCGGTTGTAGAGGCGCAGGCGTGAGCCGGGGGAGCGCTCCCTACCAACGCACGGCACAGGCCTTGGCTGAGCTCTTAGATCGCAGCGAGCCGGGAGAGGCACTGCCTTCAGAGCCCAAGCTGGCCGGGCAGCTCGGCGTCTCGAGGGCCACGCTGCGAGACGCGATGCGGGCCTTTGAGGAGCGCGGCTTGATTGTACGGCGCCAAGGCATAGGCACAACCGTAGGCCCGAAAGTCATCGAAGCTGGTCTGGAAGTCCTGGTCAGCATCGAGACGCTGGCGGCTCAGATTGGTCTAGAGGTCACGATGGGCGGGCTGCAGATCAGACGGAGGGAGCCGACCACATCTGAATCTGAGGCCATGGAACTTGGAGGTGGGGAGCGCGTGCTCGAAATTTCACGTGTGATCCTGGCAGAGGGTAAACCGGTCGCCTTTTTGATCGACGCGATTCCCGCGGGCTTGCTTCCCGAAGACGCGCTGGGAAGCAGTTTTCGCGGCTCGGTGCTGGATCTGCTTTTGGAGCGAGGGGATCCACCTCTGGAATACTCGCGGACCGAGATCAACGCCGTCGCGGCGGATTGGAGTTTCGCCGAACAGATGGGTATCCGCCCGGGAGCGGTGCTGCTGGTATTCGGAGCGAGTCTGTTCACGACAGGTGGCAGGGTGGTGGATCGATCGAAGAGCTACTTCCTGCCGGGGACTTTTCGATTTCACGTGGTCCGGTGGGTCGGGAGCGCGTCTGCGACGAACCGGCGGACCCAAGACTAGGAGGCCTACATTCGATGCGTAGCTTTGCAGGACGCGACATTCTTTCGCTGAGAGGCTTCGAGCGCCCGGAATACTTTCAGGTTTTTGAGGTCGCCGATCGGCTGGCTCCTATTGCTCGCGATCGTCGCAATTCCGATTTATTGGCCAGCAAGATCCTGGTCAGCGCCTTCTACCAGCCCAGCACCCGCACCCGCCTGGCCCATGAGGCCGCCATGTTGAGGCTGGGCGGCAAGGTCACCGGGTTTGCCGATCCCAAGATGACCCGGGCAGGGGACTTCTACCAGGAGTCGATCAAAGACACCGTCCACATGCTGGAATATTACGGGGATGTGATCGTCATGCGGCACTTCCAGCAAGGGGCGCCCGCCGAGGCTGCCAAGTGGTCGAGCGTGCCGGTCATCAACGCTGGTGACGGCTGGGGTGAGCACCCGACCCAGGTGTTGACCGACCTGTACACCATCTTCAAAGAAAAAGGCAGACTGGACGGGTTGCATTTCGCACTGGTCGGCGACATGCGCATGCGAACGATGCACTCGATGAGCTACGCCATGAGCCAATTTGACATCGAAGCCAGCTACATCTCGCCCCCGGACATGTCGCTCACGGAAGAGTTCAAGCGGGAGATCGACGCGCTGAACGTGAGTTATCAAGAAGTGGAGCATATCGAGCAGGTCATCGCCAAGGCGGATGTCATCTATATGGAGCCGGTCGTACAGCCGGATTACACCAAGGCTCGCGACGAGCGCGCCGGCGTGGTCGGTATGACCCCGGCCAACTATCAGGTGACCAATACGCTGATGAAGAAGGCCAAGCGGGACTGCATTGTGCTGCACTCGCTGCCTCGCATGGATGAGTTGCTGCCAGAGGTCGACGACACCGGCCACGCCCGCTACTGGATCGAGGCGTTCAATGGTGTGGTGATGCGGATGGCGCTGCTCTCGTTGGTGCTTGGTGCCATGGAGTGAGAGAAGCGGTCAGCGGTCAGCATTCAGCGATCAGCAAGCAAAGATCAGCAGTCAGCAATCAGCCGTCAGCGGTCAGCCTTCTGGGATGATCGAAATCAGACCGGGCCAGAAGTTTAGCTGATAGCTGATAGCTGATGGCTTTGCCGCCTAGGAGGTCGGACGGATGCAGACGGATCTGAGAGGCCGAGATCTCATTGGCGATCTGGACTTCAGCAGGGAGGAAGTCGAGACCGTCCTGGAGGTGGCCTTCGACTTGAAGCGCAAGCGGGCGCTGAGCGAGCCGCATGCGTATCTGCGCGACAAGACGCTGGCCATGCTCTTCTTTTTCAGCAGCACCCGTACCCGCGGTTCATTCGAGGCTGGGATGGCTCAGCTCGGGGGGCACGCGGCCTTTATCGAATCCAAGACCACCCAGATCGCCCACGGCGACACCGAGCGCGAGATCGGCGAGATCTTTGGCCGCTACTTCGACGGTATCGCCATCCGGCATGTCGAATGGGGCGTAGGCAACCGCTACTTGAATTCCGTCGCCAAAGCCGCCCGGGTGCCGGTGCTCAATATGCAATGCGAGATCTACCACCCTTTCCAAATCCTTGCGGACCTGATGACGATCATCGAGAAGAAGGGCCGCGACCTGCGAGGGAAGAAGCTGGTTGTCTCCTGGGCCTACGCCGCCTCCTACTTGAAGCCGATCTCGGTTCCCCAGTCATTGATCCTGCAAATGCCGCGATTCGGGCTGGACGTGACTCTCGCTCACCCGCCGGAATTCAAGCTGATGCCGGAGATCATGGACCAGGCCCGCGAGCAGGCCAAGCGATACAAGACTTCATTCGAAGTCGTGGAGGACATGCAAGCAGGCTTCACGGGTGCCGAAATCGTCTACGCCAAGTCCTGGGGACCACTGCTGACGACGTCGGATCCGGCCGAGGGGAAACGCATCCAGGATCGGTACGCCGATTGGATCACCGACGCCGCCAAGATGCGGCTGGCCAAAGACGATGCCATTTACATGCATCCGCTCCCGGCCGATCGCAACATCGAGGTCAGCGACGAGGTGCTGGATGGGCAACAAAGCGCGGTCTTCGATGAGGCCGAGAACCGGTTGCATGCGCAGAAAGC
>CAYHJH010000027.1:0-1863 GCA_964356605.1 uncultured Anaerolineaceae bacterium | reverse complement strand
TGCTGAGGGCTGAATGCTGATGGCTAAACGAAAAGTAGCTGTCGTAGCAGTGGGCGGAAATTCGCTCATCAAAGACAAGTCCCACAAGACGATCCCCGATCAATACGCCGCGGGCGCGCAGTCGATGGCTCACATTGCCGGAATGATTCAGTCTGGCTGGGACGTGGTGGTCACCCACGGCAATGGCCCTCAGGTTGGATTCATCCTGCGCCGATCGGAGCTCTCCAGGCATGAGCTGCATGAGGTTCCGTTGGACTACTGCGGTGCGGACAGCCAGGGGGCCATCGGATACATGTTTCAGCAGGCCCTGTATAACGAGTTTCGCCAACGCGGCATGCAGAAGCAGGCCGCTACCGTTGTGACCCAGGTCCTGGTCAGTGCGGACGACCCGGCCTTCCAGAATCCGAGCAAGCCGATCGGATCGTTCATGGACCAGACCACCGCGGCCCAGCGCGCCGAGGGGGAAGGCTGGGCGGTGGTGGAGGATGCTGGGCGCGGCTGGCGCCGGGTGGTCGCCTCCCCGTTGCCCGTCAAGATCATCCAGCGCGAGGCGATCGAGGCGCTGATCCAGGCCGGCTTCGTGGTGATCGGAGTGGGCGGCGGAGGCATACCGGTCGTGGAAGACGGGGAAGGGAACCTGGTCGGCGTGGAGGCGGTAATTGACAAGGATTTCGCCTCGGCGCTCCTGGCCTCCAGCATCGGTGCCGACCTGTTTCTGATCTCCACCGCGGTGCCGCGGATTGCGTTAAACTATAACCAGCCGGATCAGCGTTGGCTGGACAAAATGACCTTGGCTGAAGCTAAGGCGTACCTGAAGGATGGCCATTTTGCCAAAGGCAGCATGGGGCCAAAGGTACAGGCCATCATCAACTATCTGGAGGCCGGAGGTAGCCAGGCCTTGGTGACCGATCCGGAGAATATTGAGCGAGCGCTAGCCGGCGAGACGGGGACCTGGGTCGTTCCCTGACTGCCGGCGGCTTACTTAAGAGAGGAGGTGCCGTCGCACATTCTCGTTCCCAGAGAAGTGACTTGTCCCCTGTCAGGAATTGAAAATTCAGGAGGAGATTGAGATGACGTTCAAGAGAGTTTGGCGAAGCGCGGGCCTGATGGTCCTATTCGCCTTGTTGCTTGCAGCATGTGCAGGAGCGGAAGAGCCTGAAGTGGTAGGTGGGTTTGAGATCCCGGCGATCGAAGACGGGAAGTTTAACGTAGCTATGGTTTTGATCGGCCCGCACGACGATGGGGGCTGGAGTCAGGCTCACTATGAAGGCTTGCTCTATGTGGAGGAGAATGTACCCGATACACATGTCGCCTTCATCGAGCTGGTGCCCGAGGGCGCGGATTCAGAGCAGGTCTTTCGTAGCCTGGCGCGCAAGGGATTCGATCTGATCTTCGGCACCTCCTTTGGCTATATGGACCCCATGGAGGTGGTGGCCGGGGAGTACCCGGACACGATGTTTATCCACCTCACGGGCTTCAAGACCAATGGAACCAACTACGGGAACCTCTTCGGCGAAATGGAAGTTTTCAAGTATATGGCTGGAATGCTCGCTGGCTCTCGGGCCAAGCTGGATGGGAATCCGAGGCTCGGCTACATGGCCACCTTCCCCATCCCTGAGGAGCTGCGCCTGGGGAATGCGATCATGCTCGGTGCCAAACGGACCTGTCCCGAGTGCACGATGGACGTTCGCTTGATCAACACCTGGCACGATCCGGTCACCGAGAAAGAGGGAGCGGCCTCCCTATTCGACGCCGGCGTTCAGGTCGTGTTCACTGGTGCGGATACTCCGGCGGCAGGTGACGTGGCGATGGAGAAGGAGAAGTGGGGCGTCAACTACGATCATGTCGGCGCCTGCAAGGTGG
>CAYHJH010000026.1:5114-14230 GCA_964356605.1 uncultured Anaerolineaceae bacterium | reverse complement strand
AGGATCTGGACCGTCTGTGAGGCGACCAGGATCGGGTAGAGTGCCCGTCGAACAGGGACGAATAGATCCATGGCGGCCGCGATCGCCACACCGATCAGGATCGCCACCGCCAGGCCAATCAGGGTTTCCGCAAACGTGGTCGCGACGGCCGAGGCCAAAAGATCGCGGGTCTCCCAGGCTGCCCGAGCGACTTCGAGCGGCGAGGGCAAGATGAAGGAGGACAGGCCGGTTGCCAGCAGGCTCCAGGCTACGAGCACCAGCGCGAGCAGCACTGCCGGGGGCAGCGCCTGGGAGGCCAGGCTGCGCGTCCGGTTCTCAGCCTGCATCTTCATGCCCCTCCAGCCTGCAATTGGATTGCGGGCGTGTGGACCGCGAGCAGCAGGCCGGCGCTCAACTCCACGCGCGCTTCGCGGCCGGTCAGCACATTGCTTACGCCGCGCGCGGAACCGAAACTCAGGATTTCATTCCGCAGCAGGTACTCCAGCCCGTGAGTCAAGACCCCCTGCACATCTCCGCCTACTGGGATCAGACTCAGCTGATCCCCAGGCTGCCCGTGCACATCGCCGCCCGGCGGGCGCAGGATCCACGCGGTCTGATCGTCGTGCCATAGCTGGAAATCAAGGCCGGCCAAGCGAGGGTGAGTGAGCAACAGCACGTTGGCGAGGGTCATGTCCAGCCTCCCCCCCAGCGCCCCCAACACGATGACCTGCTCGGCGCCAGTTTCCTTCGCATACAGCAGCGCCAGCTCGAGGTCAGTCTGGTCTTTCCGGGCGGGGCTCCTCAAAAGTTCCACGCCGGCGGCTTCCAGTTTGGATCGATAGGTAGAATCCAGCGAGTCGAGGTCGCCGACTATGATCTCCGGCTGCAGACCCAACTCGCGGCAGTTGGCGGCTGCGCCGTCGGCGGCGATGACCCGAACCTTCGCCCAGCTAGCCAGCCGCGCTTGAAGGAGCGCCGTTTCGCCTAGCTCGCCGTTGGCAACAACAATTGTTCTCAAAGAAAAAGACCCCTCCTGGCAGAGGGGCCTCGCTGTGCTGAGTTCGGGTGCAATCCCTCCGCCGGCATTATCCGGATCAGGTTCGCGGGTCGAGGGCTGATCGGGCCCTCCTCTCAGCCCGGCCACGCCGGGCTCCCCGTTGCGTTATCTGTCAGGGATATTGTATCGAGTCGGCCCTGCCGCGGTCAAGTGGTGCCGAATGGCTAGTCAAGTGGCTCCCGCGTGACCTGGATGGAGCAGCTCGAATCGCCGCGGCCGCAGCAGTGGATCTCCTCAACCATGAAACTGCGGCCCCCGCTGACCCAGTAGAGCGACTCCTGGATCAGACCGACGGCCAGATGGCAGCAGGGCGCCTCGGTGTGCCTGCCCCAACAAACCGGGCAGCGCTCCACATGCCACCATACCCGGTCCGCGTCTTCGGATACGTGGACGACTTGGTCCGAATGGCGATTGAACAGATCTGTGAGGGCATTTGCGCCGGTGATGACCTTCATTCTTAGCGGCAACAGTCGAAATGCCAGGTTACCGTCCGCAAGATTGGGGGCGAATTCCTGCATGCCGTATTTGAAACAGATCCGGCCAGCTCTCCATGCCAGGCCGCGCCCGCTCTTCGCCCCGTAAAGCCTGTCCAACGAGTCGTGGATCTGCCCCAGGTGCTCAAATGGAAAGCCACGATCGAAGGTGTTGGGAGGGTAATCACCGATCAGGTGGTCAAGCCCGGCAAGCCGCAGAACGGCGCTAAGCCCGCTACGGCCAAGCACTTCCTCCATGGCCAAAAGCAGGATGCGCCCCATGTTGTTGGGGTAGTAGTGCCGCTCTGTCAATGTGTTTAGGAAAAGCGGGTGAGGCCGGGAGCTACCTCTTCTTTTCTCCGCTCTCTTCCAGAATGCTGTAGAGGAGCTCAAGCAATACGTTTTTGACGGTGTCCTTCTTAGTGGCGACGCAAGGCAGCATCTTGACGCGGCCGTCGAGTTTCAGAGCGATCCGCAAGTCGTCGACTGCCCAAGCATCCTCCATGTCCTGCTTGTTCGCCGCCACGACATACGGTGTGGGGGCATAGGCCCGGAAGGTCTGTAGAATTCCGCGTGCCTCACGGAAGGTCTCCGGTCGGGCGGAGTCCACTATTACGATGAAACCCAACATTCCCTCAGCGAGGATTTCCCACATGAAGTCAAAGCGTTTCTGCCCCGGGGTGCCAAACAGGTAGAGTACCAGGTCGTCATCCACCGTGATGCGGCCGAAATCCATGGCTACGGTGGTGGTTTCTTTGACGCGCTCAGATTCGCTACTGATCTTGCGCTCCGTGGATACCACGTCGATTTCGCTGACCGACTGGATAAACTCGGTCTTCCCTGAGTTGAACGGTCCGGTGACCACCATTTTGACCGTCTGCATGCTGACCTCGCGCCTAAAGTGACCGAATGCGATCGATGAGGCGGTTTACCAACGTGGTCCGCTGCTTCTCATCGACTGGTTTGAATTTTTGCGCCTGGGGGGGAAGCGGCATCCCTTCCGCCCGCACGACTTCGACCAGACCGGCTTCGAGCAGGGCGTAGACAATCTTCCGGATCTCCGACTCGCTCATCTTGTTCGCCCGGGCGATTTGCCGGATGCTGTTCTTGGGATTGATGAAGGAGACAACCTTCCACTCTATGGTGTTTAAGTGGACATTGCGGATGTTCGCCCCCGGTCGTTCAACGAAGGTAAGCGCCATATCCAGATTCGGGATCTCGTCCGCAAGCGCCTCGACTTCCTTGATCCGCCGGGAGCCCTCGATAATGACATTCTCGAGGTCGAGCCGGATGGTGATGTGATCATCTGGAGGCAGGACGTCGTTATCGAAACGAAAAAAGCCGTCGAACCAGGAGAAAAGCCGGTACACAACGTCTAAGACATAGTGCTGGATGCTGGCCAGAATGTCCTGCTGTGATAAGTATCCGGCATTGATCAAGAGAAGCCCGAGCTCCTTGTCGGCCTTTTCAGGAGCGTTCTTCTTGATTAGTTTCGACTGCTCGGGACGGACCTTGCCAGCTTTGGCGAGAACGCCCAGCAGGGTGCCATCTTCGTTTCCCAGCTGGGCGTGGATTAGCTTGCCGTCTCGGAAGGACACCCAGGCGGCTACATTAGGGCCTTCAAGCGTAAGAGTACCCGTTTTCCGGGCAAGGTTGACCAGATTGAAGATTTGCACGACGCTGAAATCGCGCAGGTTTCCTTTGAGTGCCATTCACGTTCTCTAAGACCCGCCCCCCTGGCTAGAGCCCGCCGATTATACCCTAGGGGCACGACTCCACATAAGCAGGCCGCTTGTATGAGCGGCCACCTTCAGGCCGACCGGGAGCTACGGGCGCCACCCGCCCAGCAGGGAGCGGACGTTTTCCAGCGTGATCACCGCCTCTGGATCCACTGAGACCACCCGGTCGCGCAGCCGGTTGGCGTCTCGCCGGGGGGCGAAGCAGATAATCAGCTCAACGCTGCCTCCGAGCCCGCGGCCGAACGTCTCTGTGGCGCCCCAGCCCTCGCGGCGGAGCGCTTCCGCAATGGCCGGTCCCTGGGCGGTGCTGTAGATTCGAAGCAGGGCGTGGGTCGGCAGCACTCTGCCCTCGAGGCTGAGGCCGATCACATTGCCGGTTGCAAAGCCGGCGCCATAAGCGAGCAGATTTAGCGGGATTGTCAAAGTAGCCAACAGCCCCGCTGCCCCCAACAAGAAGAGGACTGACTCGATGAAGCCCAGTACCCAGGCCAAGAGCGGGCGGCCGCGAGTCACGGCCAATGTACGGAGCGTAGCAAGAGTGAGGTCCGCAGCCCGCAGGCTGAATAGCAGGGCTGGCACAAGGCCAGGCGACAGGCTGCCCCAATCGATCGCAGGGAATGGTACGTTCACTTGTGGGTTGTCTCGAAAGAGGAGTTCAAGCTCGCCAGAATCCTCGGTGCAGTGGGCGCACCTCTTCCACCGTGAGGAAAGATTCGGGGTCGGCCTGCAGTACTTTTCTTCGAACTCGCTCGATGTCTCGCCGCCGCACGCTGGTAGTGAGGATCGAGACGGTACCGTCCTTCCCGCGCCCGGAAAGCTCCGTCACCCCGTAGCCGGCCTGCCGCAGCGACTCCGCCACCGCGCTGCCTCGATGCGAGCTGATGATCCGCAGGTGTCCATGCCCGATGGCCAGGCGCTCCTCGATGGCCAGACCAACGACTGTACCCGTCGCGAAGCCGCCGGCGTAGCCGATCACATTGAGGATGTTTTCCAAATGACTGAGGACGCTGGTCACTGCGATGACCCATAGTGCAGATTGCAGGAATCCGGTCACCCAGGCCGGGGCGCGCCGGCCGCGCACGACGAAGAGCACCCGTAGGGTGTCGAGCGACATGTCCGTCACGCGGATCAGGAAAATCGCCAGGGGGAGCCAGGCGGCAGGGATAGCAAGGAAGTCAAGCATCAGGTCGAACCGTGCAAAAGCGGTGGCTTAGGTTCACAGGTCAAGGTCTCCACGAGAAAGGGATGGGAGCGGCTCAGGCGAAGGCGCTGCTACGCTTCGCGCACGCCTTGAAACAGGTCGCGCTCGATAGGGCCGTTGCTCACGGCCGGGTGCGCCCGCATGAAAGTTTCGGTCGTTCCGAGTCGGTCCAGGCGCCAGAGCATACCGCTGAGCCCGCGGGCCGCGGGCCCCATGTCGAGTTGGCTGGCGTGGCAGTCTCTTGCCCGGCGCTTAATCCTGGCAACCGATCGGTAGTTGACTCTGGCATGAATTGGGAATTGGTGGGAAGTGATTTGATCCAAGTCGATATCCTGGTTGCGTCCCAGTCGGCGAGGCTCCCTTCCTGACAACCTCAACAGGGCCTTGGTCAGGCCCAAGAAGCGGCGAGAGAACGTCACGAAGTAGAGCTTCTGCGGCTGAAACGGCGGACCCAGGTCCGGAAACTGCTTGGAATCTCCGGAGGCATGGAAGGCCGCCACCGTGGCCCTGTGGGTAGCGATATGGTCCGGGTGAGCGTATCCTCCAGCCGGATCGAACGTGATCACTACCTGGGGCTTGAGCCGGCGGATATGGCCCGTGACTCGCCCGGTCACCTCCTGGAGATCAGCGCTGGCCAACGCCTCCGGGTGCTGATTGTCGGGACTGCCGGCCATGCCCGAATCACGGTAACCCAAGAAGTGCAGCCCGGAAAGCCCGAGTTGCGCGCCAGCACACCGAAGCTCCGCCTCGCGCAGCTCCGCCACGCTGTTGAACCCTTGCATGAACTCCGCTGAGACGGTTCCGACCTCCCCGCGGGTAGCGCACGCCAGGTGCACCTGGACCCCGCGACGGGAATAGAGGGCCAACGTTCCTCCCACACCGAAGGTTTCATCATCAGGGTGGGCCAAGACAGCAAGCAGGACTTTCACTCAACCTCCAAAGCGAAGGGCGAGGATACCACATCGACCTCGGGCGAGGATCGGCCGACTGCAAGTTTCGCGCATGACGCGGGCGATGTGCTTCGAGAGATCTCGATAAATCGCCGCAATTCAAACTGCTGCACGCGAGTAGTTTGGGGTCAGGCCTTCTCGACTTGCGTTGCAGGCTGGAGGTCTTGCTGGGTGCGAGTCAGAGCCTTGCCGGAGGATTTGGCGAGGTATTGTGCCTTGTCCGCCCGGGACAGGATATCTTCGATGGCATCGTCGTCTTCGCTGATCTGACCGACGCCGATCGACAGCGTGAGGGAGGGCAGAGAGGGACTGAGCTGGCTCCCGTAGGCTGCCAGCGACTTTCGAAGCTTGTTCGCGACGTGTTCAGATCCATTCAGGTCGGTCTCGGGCAGCAATACTGCGAACTCATCCCCACCAATCCGCGCCAAAAGATCGGTGGCGCGCAGCACGGCCTGCATGGAGCGGGCGGATCCGCGCAGGATTTCATCTCCGAACAGGTGCCCGTATTGATCATTGACGGCCTTAAAGCCGTCCATATCGATGTACAGCAGGCAGAAAGGCCTCCGGTAGCGTTGGGCGCGGGAGAACTCGCTTTCGAGGCGCTCGAAGAGATGTCGCCGATTCGCCTGCCCGGTCAGCGGGTCGGTGTGCGCCAATTTGACCAGTTGATCGGCTTGGTGGTGCAGGCTGCCGATCGTCTTCTGGATCTGTTCGGTGAACGAATTGGAGATCAAGGCTGCGGTGAGCGATACCATCGAGTGGGTGACCACATAAATCAGCAGCCAGATCTTATTCTGGGCATCACCGGTGACGCCGACGCCGGTGGCGTAAATCACCGCACCGGTATTGGCTGCGATCGCGGCAAAGGCGAAAAGAAAGGGGGCCCAGCCCCCGATGATCGCGCCGGAGAACAGCACCGGCAGCAGGAACGCGGCTCCGATCAGGGTGAAATACCTGGGGATGAGGAATGCGCCAACGGCGACGAAGATGAACCAGGTCAGCGAAATCAGGTAGCCGGCTGATCTCAGCGATCCGCGCCTGACCAGCCAATGGGCAGCCCCTCCGGTCACCGCCAGCGAGGCAATCCCCACCAAGTCAGGGGCGATTCGCAGCTCGTCCCGCAAGCCAGAGAGCACCACCAGCGAAAGCGCCCATATCGCCAGCAAACCAAACTGAGCGAGGATGGTCGCTCTGGCCAGGCTCGTCCGAGAGGCTCTCAGTTCTGGTTCGATTCGAGGGAGCAGGCTGGCTCGAAGGCGATCGATCAACACTTCACGGTACGCTGGTGGCATCTAGGGGTGGGACTCCGAGGATATTGTACCCAGAGTCGACGAACAGCACTTCCCCGGTCACGCTGCGGGCCAGGTCGGAGGCCAGCCATACGGCTGCCCCCCCGACGTCCTCGGTCGAGACATTCCGCCGCAGCGGTGCGACTTCGGCAAATTCTCTGTACATCTGTTTGAAGCCAGTTACGCCGGCCGCGGAGAGGGTCCGGATTGGCCCAGCGGAGATGGCATTTACCCGGATGCCCTGTGGCCCGAACTCGGCTGCCAGGTAGCGAGTGGTGGCCTCCAAGGCAGCCTTGGCGACCGCCATGACGTTGTAGTTTGGAAACACTTTTTCCGAAGCGTAGAAGGTGAGGGTGAGCATCGAACCGCCCTCTGGCATGAGTTCACGCGCATGGTGGGCAAGCGACAGGAAGGAGTACACGCTGATGTCCATGGCGGTGTGGAAGCCTTGCCTGCTCGTTCTGTGAAAATCGCCTTCCAGGTCCTCCCGATTGGCGAAGGCGATAGCGTGGACCAGGATGTCCAGTTTCTTGAGCTGGTCGGCCGCCCTGCTGAAGACACTATCGATCTGATCATCGCTGGTGACGTCGCAAAGTTCGACGAAGTTGGAGCCCACGGATTCGGCAAGGGGGCGAACGCGCCGCTCGAGCGCAGGGGCGGCGTAGGAAAACGCCAGCTCGGCGCCATGCTCATGCAAAGCTTGGGCGATGCCCCAGGCGATGGAGTGGTCATTGGCCACTCCGAAGATCAGGGCCCGTTTTCCTTCGAGCAGCTTCATTGGATTCCCTCCTGGACGAGCAGCATTGGGTGCTGCTCGGTCGGCACCTGAAAGCGCCACGCGATGCTCTTCCATGGCTCAGGCACGCTGTCTAGCCCCACCCTGGGTCCGGCCGTCACTTGTTTGACGGCCGGCCGTTTTTCGACAAACAGTCGCGACTTCGGGCCGCACAGATCGTAACCGTTCCAGCGTCCATCCAATCCAAGGGCTTGACAAAGCTTGGCCGGGCCGTCGGCAAGTTCGAGATCGGCCAGCGGCCTGGCCGATCGTGCCCGGCGCCAGGCGGAGCGTCGGCGCTGCATTCGGGTTTGGCCTTCGCACGGCACGATCGCACGTAGCAGGATGGCGGCCGGAAAGCCTTCCGCTTCGGTTACCAGGTTGAGCATCCAGTGCATGCCATAGGTGAAGTAGATGTAGGCATGTCCCGGCGGACCCCACA
This sequence comes from uncultured Anaerolineaceae bacterium, assembly GCA_964356605.1. Classification (GTDB taxonomy): domain Bacteria; phylum Chloroflexota; class Anaerolineae; order Anaerolineales; family E44-bin32; genus JADFRG01. Next base: position 6,325 of record CAYHJH010000026.1, on the reverse strand, counting down.
TCACTTCGTTGCGCGCGGTTCGACCGGCGCGAGCGTGACAGCCCTGGTCATCATGTCCGATATAGGCCTCTGCCTCGATCACCAGGCCTGCCAGGCGGGCCCCATTGGGCTCTAGATACACCAGCATCTGACCCATGAGCCGACGGCAGACTTCCAGCGTCGGGAGGACAAAGTCCCTGCGAACGTAACGGGGGCGATCGATCTTTGCTATTGAACTGGGACCGGCTGGAAACGCGGGTCCTTGGCGATCATGCGCTCAAGTCCCTCCCGCAGGCTGACCTGAGGTCGATAGCCGAGCTTGGACCGGGCTTGCTTGATGTCGGCGCACATGCGGGAATTGCCCGGATCCTGATCCTCCTTGTATAGCCATTCCGCGCTGGTCCCCACCGCCTCCAGCACTTGTTGCGCCAAGGAGCGAATGCTGGTCTCAACCCCACTTCCGATATTGATAACCGACCGATTGATCGTGGGCGCAGTAGCGGCGGACACCATAGCTTCGACGACATCGGTAATGTAGACGAAATCCCGGGTCTGCTCGCCCTTTCCGTGAATGACGAGCGTTCCTCCACGCACCGTCCGGCGAAGGAAATTGGGGATCACCGGCGGGTGGGCAGCTGGCAACGGCTGGTCTGGTCCGTAGGCATTGAAAACCCGCAGCGCCACGGTCTCAATGCCCCACAGGGAACCGATGGTTCGGACGTAATACTCGGCAGCCAGCTTGGAAACCGCATAAGGAGAGCGAGGGTTGAGAGGGGCGTCCTCGATCAGCGGCTGTTTCCCTTGGTCTCCATAGACCGTGCCGGAGGAAGCAAACACCACCCGCTTCACGCCCACGTCCCGCATGGCTTCCATCACACTGACCGTGCCGCCCACGTTTACCGCGTTGTACTCGCGGGGGTAAAGGACGGACTCCGGGACCGAGACCCGGGCGGCCAGGTGATACGCGCAGTCCACGTCTTGCAGCAGAGTCCAGAGCTTGGGCCGATCGGTGACGTCCCCGCGAGTGAAGAGCACATCGGGTTCGAGCCGGCCCGGATCACCGGCGGAAAGGTCGTCTAGGCCGCGGACCTGGTGTCCTTCCCTTGCAAGTCGATTGGCGAGGGCCGACCCAAGGAACCCCGCGGCGCCGGTGACGAGGAAGTTCATTGGATATTGTAGGCACGGGACCCAGAGGGTCCCGAGCCCGCGGATTATAGCACAGCGACTTCTCT
>CAYHJH010000026.1:0-5014 GCA_964356605.1 uncultured Anaerolineaceae bacterium | reverse complement strand
CGGAATGGGATCCTGATAAGATGAAATAATGACTTCGTCTCAACGCGCGTTCAGATGGGGCACGTTGGTCTTGCTCACCTTGGCCATTTCGTTAATGCTCGGTGGGAGCACTGCACCTGCGCTGAACCGCAGCGATCAAGTGCGCAGGTTCACCCGACAGCTCGAGTTTGACTATGTCGGCTGGACCACGGAGTCTTTGACGGAGAAATTCAAGAACTCCGCGCTGGGCGCAGCCAATTACCTGAGCGAGCCCGAGCGGAAGGAATTGGTTTTGGAATACGTGGAACTCATTGGTGAGACCGCTCGGCTGAGGGGCGAGCAGGAAGCAACGCTCAACGACCCGGGGCTTCCGGACCCGCAGCAGGCGGCCGCCCCCGTAGCGCTCGCGCTACATGAGGCGAGCGAGCGGCTCGAAGCCCTCCGGCCGCTGGCCGAATCGGTACTGCAAGATAACGTGTCGGCGGTCCTGGATGACCTGGGCCTGGGCTGGGGCGGCGCGCCGTTCCCGCCCGTGGCGTTTCGATTCTCGAGTTTACCGTCGGCCCTTGTAGTCTCGCCCAGAGACGTCATTCGGCAGGATGCCAACTTGCAGCTCGAGCCTGAGCTCAACTTGGAGGAGCAGGCCAAGCTGGAATTCCGCGTGGAGCAGGAGCTCGACGTCTCTGCACTGGTGGTCCCGATCGGAGGCCTGTCGACGTACCCGACCATGGTGATGCAGAGTCCTGCCGTGGACTGGGTCACCGAGACGATCGTGCACGAGTGGGTGCATCACTATTTGGCGCTGCGGCCATTGGGGCTTGGCTACAACCGTTCGCCTGAGCTACGGACGATGAACGAAACGGTGGCCAGCCTGGTGGGTCGGGAGATTGGGAGGGAAGTGCTGGCGCGTTACTTCCCCGAGCACCTGCCACCCCCTCCACCGGAGAACCCGCCGCCTCCAATTGCCGGAGAGCCGCCGGTGTTTGACTTCCAAATCGAAATGCGGGAGACCCGCGAGCATGTGGACGAACTGCTGGCCCAGGGGCGGATCGAAGAGGCGGAAGGTTACATGGAGGCCCGACGGCGGGTATTCTGGGAGAATGGTTATCGGCACATCCGGCGCATCAACCAGGCCTACTTTGCCTTCTATGGAGCCTACGCCGATATCCCTGGTGGACCCGCGGGAGAGGATCCGGTCGGGGAGGCGGTGCGCCAATTGTGGGACCAGGTGGAGGATCCAGCGGCCTTCCTGCGCCAGGTGGCCGGGATGAGCAGTTTCGAAGACCTCCAGGCTGTGTTGCAGGGCTGAGTTAGTAGCCTGCCAGGCTCGAAAGACGTGGTGAAGCCATTTCCGGATCACCCCGGGTTCGGAGGCCGACCCGAAGCGTACATGAGGCGGTCACCACTCGGTGAGCAGAGTCGCCAGCAGGGCGGCCTTGGCCGGGAGGCTTTCCAGCAGGACATGCTCCTGCTCCGTATGGGCTCCGCCCCCCACCGCGCCGAGGCCGTCTAACAGCGGGATTCCTAGCGGGGCGACGAAGTTGGCGTCCGAGCCTCCGCCGGTTCCGCCCTCAGACAGCTCCATTCCGATGCCTGCCGCGATCGCCCGGGCCCGTTCAAAGGTGGCGACCATCGTTGCAGTGCGCGGCATCGGGGGACGGTTCCACTCGCCTTCCACCCTGAGCTCTGCGCCTGGATCAATGGGGGCTAGGCTGGTTAGCGCGGCCGCAACCCGCGCCTGCTCCTCGAGTGTCTGCACCCGGATGTCCAACTGCGCCCGGGATTCGGCCGGAATCACATTCGTGCGGGTCCCGCCTTCTATGATTCCCACGTTCAGCGTGGTCCCTGCAGCCTGATCTTCCAGTCCTGTAATCCGTTGAATCTGGCGGGCCATCTCATGGATGGCGTTGACACCTTCGCCGGGGTTGGCCCCGGCGTGGGCTGCCTTCCCTTTGATAATCAGTTCGAAGTCGCCCACACCCTTTCGCCAGGTCTTTAGCGAGCCGTCGGGGAGGGCCGGCTCGAGGCAAAGCACGAGTTCGTGGTCGCGAGCCTGGGCCTGGATCAAATTCACCGAGCTGTGGCTGCCGGTCTCCTCGTCGGAGGTGAAGAGCAGACTGAGTCGCCTCCCGGGGACGGAGTGATTTGCACGCAGAGCCCGGATCGCCGTCAGAGCAATCGCGGCGCCGGCTTTCATGTCCAGCACACCCGGCCCGTAGACCCGGTTGGTCGTCTGAGACCAGGGGAAGCGTTCGAGCGTACCAATGGAGTGGACCGTGTCGAGATGGACCAGCATCAGAATCCCCCCTGATCCCGATCCCCATGTTCCCAGCCAATGGTCGCCAACGTCGACTTGAGGAAAATGCTGGATCTCTGCCCCCAGTTCGGCCATCCGCTCAGCGACGAACCGTCCGGCTCGATCCACGGCCGACTTGTCGGTGGTAGGCGATTCGATCTCGACCAACCCGCGCAAAGTTTCCAGCAGACCGGGAAGCAGGCGCTCAGCCTCGGCCGTGATCAGCGATCGCATGCGTCGGCGCTCCAATCGAAAGATTGCAAGGCTCTTCCTTCCTTAAGTTCGCCTACCTTATACTGCAACTGTGGACATTCCGTATGTCCCTGGAAATCCGGTCATCGGTCCCAGTCCCCTGGCTCGCTTTCTCCCCCCACTGGAAGAAGGCACGGTCGCCCGAGCAGTCGAGCGCTTCGGGCAGCGAGGCGATCTGGTGCTGGACCCATTTGGGGCATCGCCGCGGCTGGCACTGGAGGCCGCCTTGCAAGAGCGCGCGGTGTTGTTGGCCGTCAATAACCCAATCACCCGTTTCGTGCTTCGCCACACTCTTAAGCCATTCTCGCTCGACGAGCTGCAGTCGGCGCTGTCGCGGCTGGCGTTGTCCACCAAGGATGACAGTCGGCTTGAACCGTTCCTCCTGGATCTGTATCAAACCAGCTGCTCAAGATGCGGGCAACGGGTCTCAGCCGAGTATTTCGTGTGGGACCGGGAAGAAGGCGAGCCGGTCCTGAAGTTCTACTCCTGCCCCCATTGTAATCACACGATCGAGGAGCCGACGACTGCGGTGGACCGGCACCATTCGCATGAGCATGCTGGCAGGGGTCTGCAGCATGCCACCGCGCTGGAGCGGCTCGCGCCGAGAGGCAGCTCGGATCGGATGCACGCGGAGGCCGCCCTGGATGTCTACCCCGGGCGGGCGATATTCGCCATCGTCACCTTGTTGAACAAACTCCAGCAGCTGGAAGTCGAAGGGCCAATGGAGGCCGCGCGGGCGCTCTTGCTCTCTGCCCTCGACCAGACCAATGCCCTTTGGGGACATCCCGAGGGGCGCATCCGTCCTCTGCAGCTGATTGCCTCCGCTCGCTACGTGGAGTCCAATGCCTGGCGGGCACTGGAGCGAGCTGTAGGGCAGTGGTCGGGGGAAGACCCGGGTGTTGAGCTTGTAGAGTGGGAAGGCGAAGCCAGTCTTCACCCCGGTGCCGTGACGCTGTTTGAAGGTCCTGTTCGCGAGCTGGCCAAGGCTCTGGCGCCGGGTCGAGTGGAACGGATCCTAACGGTGATCCCCCGGCCCAACCAGGCCTACTGGACGCTCTCCGCACTGTGGGCAGCGTTGTTGTGGGGCCGAGAGGCGGCTGACCCGGTGCGCGCCGCGCTGCGCAGGCGGAGATACGACTGGGCCTGGCACGCGGCCGCACTTCAGGCCACGCTGCAGGCGATGAGGCCGGCGCTCAGCCAGCGCGCCCAGGTGTTGGGTTTCATACCCGACGCTGAGCCGGGATTTCTGGCGGCCGGGCTGGCTGGGTTCGATGGAGGCGGCTTCCGGTTGAGTGGGCGGGCGTTACGGCTGGCTGAGGGGCAGGCCATCCTCACCTGGGAGTGGGACGGCACGCCAGGGGAGCTGGCCAGTTCGGCCAGGATCACTGCCATCATGAAGCAGGCCGCTACCAAATCGCTGGCGGTGCGAGGCGAACCGTCCAGTTACGAGCTGCCGCACGAAGCGGCGTGGTCGGAGCTCGCTCGGGAACGATTGCTGGGCAGGGCTCAAGGGACCGAAAGCCGCAGCCCGCTGGGCGCGATCGGTGAGGAGTTCGACAAGGTGTTGGCCGATCGCACGGTCTTCGACCACCTTGGGAAGGGGGCCGAACCGGAGAGCGGAAGGTATTGGCTGGCAGCGGAAACCAATGTCAGCCTGCCACTTGCGGACCGGGTAGAAGGCCTGGCCCTGTCCCTCCTGCGGAAAGAGGAGCGCATATCAGTGGTTGAGCTCGACCGGCGCTTGTGCGAAGCGTTGCCAGGCTTGCTGACGCCCGATCGGAGACTGGTGCTGGCTTGCCTGAGGTCCTATGCGCTTCCAGAACCTGGGGGGGCGGTCTGGCACCTGCGGGCGGAAGACCAATGGGAGGCGAGGAAGGTTGATTGCGAAGAAATCGTGGATCTACTGGCTGAGCTCGGGAGGGATCTTGGATTCGCTGTGGATGGTAAGGATCCGATCACTTGGAGGGATGAGTCGGCGGGGAAGGAATTTCTGTTCTGGGTTGACGAGACTGCCAAGTTGGGGGTTGCGATGCGCCGCCAACTGGCGAGCAGGGATTCCCCGGAAAAGCGCCGAATTGAGGCGGTCGTCATCCCAGGAGGGCGCGCTGCGCTGGTTGCCGAAAAGGCCCGCCGCGATCCGCTGCTGCAGGCCTGGCTGGAGGCTACCCCCCGCGTCATCAAGTTCCGTCATGTGAGGCGACTGGCAGAAGACACGACATTGGATCGTGACAATCTGCTGGAACGACTGGTCCTTGATCCGCCAGGACACGAGGACCCGCAACTCCCGCTGCTTTAGCTTGTCCAGTACCGTAATGGTGTAGACATCTTCGTATTCCGTGGCATGGGTATCACCGACGCCCCATGTGGAACGGCCTCTTCCCGTATGCCCTCCGCCCCCACCCCCTGTCCGCTCCCCCGGCCACGGAGCGTTCTCTTGCATGACCACGTAGCCCCGGGGGAGGGGAAAACAATCCGGGGGATGGGGGA
>CAYHJH010000025.1:0-14265 GCA_964356605.1 uncultured Anaerolineaceae bacterium | reverse complement strand
GGCATTATTGCACAGTGGTTCTCAACGCTGACTGAATTGAAAGGTGTTTGTAAGATCATGGAAAGGGCTAGTCCAAGAGCAGCCGAGAGAGGATCATGGCGGTAAAGGCCAACCCGGCCAGGTTGGCGGCCAGGCCGAGCAGGCTGAGAGCAAGAAACGTCAGACGAACCGCTTGGAACACGGCGTGTGCCTGCGGCAGGACTTGAACCTGCAACCTACGGATTAAGAGTCCGCTGCTCTGCCAATTGAGCTACGCAGGCGAAGGATCCAGCGACGAGGGTGGGCGGACCCCTCGCACCGCCCGGTTTGTCACCAGATCGGGTTGGCCTCGGGGCGCATTATAACAGCAGGTTTGGATAGATGGCTCGAGCCCACCCTGCCTCCAACATTGCTACAATTCCCCTCACCACTGCGGCCGTTCCCGCTTAGAGATGCTCCGCTCCGTTTTCCAGTACCTGTCTAGATCGGACTGGGCCCGGTCCAGCTTGTCCGGCTGGGGCTTAGCCCGCCGGGCATCGCGTCGCTTCGTCGCCGGCGAGACACTTGAAGAAGCCACTCAAGCGGTTCAAGCGCTCAATCGAATCAATCTGGCGGCCACCCTTGCCCACCTTGGTGAAGAGGTCACGATGGAGGCTGAGGCCAACCAAGCACGCCAAGACTGCCTGGCGCTGCTCAATGCGATGGACGAGCTGCAGCTTGGCGCTTACGTTTCCCTCAAGCTCACCCAGATCGGATTGGCGATCGACTTCGAGCTGTGCATGGAAAACATGCTCGAAATTGCCCGCGCAGCCGCGGTGAATGACATATTCATTCGGATCGACATGGAGGACTCCTCAACAATTGACCAGACGCTCAGCATTCATTATGGACTTCGGAGGCAGGGATTGCGAGATGTGGGACTGGTGTTTCAGTCCTATCTGTTCCGCAGCGAGCATGACCTGCGATCGGCGGTGGAGGCGGGAATCCCAGTCCGAATCGTTAAAGGGGCCTATCAAGAGCCTCACTCGGTCGCGTTTCGCAAGAAGAGCGAAGTGGACGCCAACTTCGATCGAATGGCTGAGATCGCACTCGAGGCGGCCCGGGATCATGGGAGCGGTTCGGCTTCAAAGAACGGTCGGAAACCACCTCAGACCGCGATCGCAAGCCACGATGAGGCCAGGATCGCGCATGCGGAGGGTTATGCTCAAGAGATCGGGCTACCAAAATCGGCGCTTGAATTCCAACTGCTCTATGGAATCCGCGCTGAGCTGCAGCGCGCGCTGCGCGCCAAGGGGTATCCGGTTCGCGTTTATGTGCCGTACGGGGCCCAATGGTATTCTTACCTCATGCGGCGGCTCGCGGAGCGCCCGGCTAACCTTTGGTTCTTCCTCTCCAATTTCTTCCGACGTTGAGCCTTTTAAGGTGAGGCCGCCCGAAAGCACGGGACCGCGTGCAGCTTAGTGGCAAGGTCGCGCTCGTGACCGGCGCCGGACATCGCTTGGGGCGGGCCATCGCACTCGCCCTTGCCAGGGAAGGCTGCGACCTCATGGTACACTTCCACCGCTCATCGGAAGCGGCCGAACAAACGGCACACGCAATCAGCGGTTTGGGTGTCCGGGCGGTACCCGTGCAGGCCGATCTCACTGACAGCGAGGGTGTCCACCACCTTTTTGCAGCGGTCGACACAGCATTTGGAGGAGTCGACCTGCTGGTCAACTCGGCTGCAATCCTCGAACAAATCGACCTGCTCGACGCCACTGAGGACGATTGGCAGCGCACGGTCGGCCTAAGTCTGAAAGGCGCGTTCTTCACCCTTCAGCAGGCGGCGAAACGGATGCGCTCGCGAGGCGGCGGAGCGATCGTGAACATCTCGGACACCGCTGCACACCGGCCCTGGCAGCGGTTCCCACTTCACTCCGTCAGCAAAGCGGGTCTGGAGATGCTTACTCAGGTGGCAGCCTATCGGCTGGCTCCCGAGATCCGCGTAAACGCCGTCGTTCCTGGACCCACGCTCAAGCCCAACTGGATGCCTGAGACGCGCTGGCAGCAAATTACAAGGGAGACTCCCCTTCGATCCGCCGTCGAGCCCGACGACGTTGCCAGCGCGGTGATCTTCCTGATGAAAAATGACTACATCACCGGCCATATCATGCGCGTAGACGCGGGGACACTCTTGGGATGATTGGATCAGGTGGCTCGACCTCGCAGTCTGCTCTGCAGCCGCAGATGCTGAACATCGATGGCCATGAGTGAGCGCATTCAGGAGCTCCGGGAGCACATGGAGCGACATCACGCCGAGACTTGGCCAGTGCTGTCGCGCCTCACTTCGGACAACATGGGTATGCTGGTCTATGACGGGGAAGGCGGGAGTTGGACGGTGAAAGACATCCTGGGTCACCTCGCCGATGCGGAGCGGGGAGTGCTCGGCCAGGCTCAGCGACTGGTGAACGGGAAGCAGACTGTGCCTCCCGACTTCGACCTGGCGAGGTGGAACCGGTCGGCGGTACGGAAGGCAAGCGATGTCTCGATGGACGAGCTCTTGGGCCGCATCACGACCGCTCACCGCGCGAGCCTGGACTTCCTTGCCAGCCTGGACGATGCTCAACTAGACCTGGTAGGGCGCCACTCCAGCGGGGAAATGTTCTCGACCGAAGGATTCTTGCGCAGGATCGTCAATCATCGCGCTGGGCACGTCGCGGACATCCAGGCAGCGCTTCAGCGCTAGCCATGCCCGAGCGCCTCCCGATCCACGACCTCTTCATCCGACCCTTGCAACTTGAGACAACGACCGAAGGCTCCGCGCTGACCGTCCTGCGGTACTCGGATCATCTGCTGCGTCGTTTCGGATTGGCAGAGGTGCTTCTTCTGGAAGCGGACCAAGAGCGATCCACTTCGACGCGCCAGGTAGCCGACGAGGTCTGGGCCCTCGTCCGAGGAGCCGCGGAGTTCGAGTGGCAAGACCTCCGGGAGGACTCCCCGACCCGCGACCAGAACTACCGAATCCGCTGCGACCGCCCGACGCTAGTTCTGGCTCCTTTCGGCGTCGCCTTTGGTATACGAAGCGTGGATGGTCCGGCGGAGTTCATCCGCCTCGCCACTCACGAAGACGAGGGCAGTTCTTAGAATGCTTACCTGGCGGAATGTCCGCCTCTTCATTCGCCTGACGCGCCCGCACTTTATCCTAGGGGGCATCCTGCTCTACGGACTGGGCGGTGCCATTGCCAGTCACCTGGGCCATCGGATCGATTCTGGCTCGTACCTGCTCGGCCAGCTGTTGGTCACACTGCTCCAGTTAATGACCCATTACCTGAACGAATACTACGACTCCGATGCCGATCAGTCGAACCTCAACCGGACCCGGCTCACCGGAGGCAGCGGAGCCATCGGGCCCGAAGCCCTCCCCAAAAGGGTTGCCTTCTATTCCGCCGTGATCTCTCTGGCCTTGGCGACGACCGTAGCGTCGGCCGCGCTGGTGACCGGGTCGCTTCCCCTCCTGGCCTGGCCGGTCCTGCTGCTCGGATTCCTTGGCGGTTTCTACTACAGTGTCCCGCCGCCTCGGTTGGTGGCTAGCGGCTATGGGGAGCTGCTGGCGTCCCTCGTCGTAGCCGCGCTCGTCCCGATCTTCGCCTACATCATCCAAGCCGGAGATATCAACCGGCTGCTTGTCATGAGCACTACTCCGCTGATCGGCCTGTGTTTCGCCATGCTGATCGTCTTCGAGCTTCCGGATTACGCCGCGGATGTCAGGCACCACAAGCGCAATCTGGTCGTTCGGCTGGGTTGGCTGGCCGCGATGAGGGCTCACGATATTGCCCTGGCGTTTGCGATGCTGAGCTTCGCCGTCGCTTTCGCATATGGACTTCCGCGCCGGGTAGCAATGAGCGCACTGATTCTTCTACCGCTTGCGGTTGCTCAGATCTGGCAGCTCCGAAGAATCCGGCGAGGATATCCGCCGCGATGGAACAGCTTGACTTTCAGTGCGCTGGCCTTGTTCGCGATCGGGGCCTACCTCGAGTTGGCAGGCTACCTGCTGAGTTGAGATGCCAGAATTCCTGAAGCTCGTCCGTCCCGATGAGGCATTGAAAACCTTCCTGGCTGCGATTCCGGAATCAGATCCCCAACGGGCAGAGCTGATCCGGACGGAAGAGGGAATTGGCAGGGTACTCGTCGAAGACGTGATCGCCACAGACTCCTTACCTGCCTTCGATCGCACGACGGTGGACGGATACGCCGTCCGAGCCACCGATACGTTTGGAGCTTCCGCGAGCCAGCCGGCATATCTCAAGCTTGCCGGAGAGGTTCCGATGGGGGCGGCGCCTCAGGTTGAGGTGCACCTCGGCCAGGCAGCGCTGGTCCATACTGGAGGGATGCTGCCGAAGGGGGCCGACGCGGTCGTGATGATCGAGGACACCCAGGCGATCGACCAAAGTGAAGTCGAAGTCTTGAAGCCGGTTGCGGGTGGTCAGAATGTGATTCGGGAAGGCGAGGATGTGAGGGCCGGCCAGCCAGCAGTCTCAGCCGGCGTCCGTCTTCGGCCTCAGGAAATCGGAGGACTGATGGCGCTCGGGATCACCCAGGTCCGCGTGATGCCCGAGCCAAGAGTTGCGATCCTCTCTACCGGAGATGAAGTGGTGAGCCCGGAGCAGCAGCCGGCGCCGGGGCAAGTTCGGGACGTTAACAGCTACACGCTCGGTGCGCTGGTCAGCAGGAGCGGAGGCCAGCCGATCCGCTACGGAATCATCGGGGATTCGGCCGGGGAACTCGAAGCGGCCGCCCGGCGGGCCCATAGCGAGGCCAATCTGGTCGTAATCGCCGCCGGATCTTCCGTCAGCGCCCGCGACATCACGGCCGATGTCATATCAAGATTGGGTGAGCCTGGGATCCTGGTGCATGGGGTCTCGATCCGGCCGGGCAAGCCGACCGTTCTGGCCGTGTGTGCGGGGGTGCCGGTTATTGGTTTGCCCGGAAATCCGGTGAGCGCGTTCGTGGTTGCCGGGCTGTTCCTGCTTCCGGCGGTGCGAAAGCTGCTTGGCCTGCGCGGGCCGCTATGGCCGGCGGTCATGCAGGCACGCTTGACTTCAAACGTCTCCTCCACGACCGGAAGGGAGGACTACCTACCGGTCCGGCTGGAAGTCTCTCCCGAGGGGCTGCTGGCAGTGCCGGTCCACGGCCGCTCCAATCTGATCTTCACGCTGGTTCGGGCCGATGGACTGGTCCGAATTCCGGCCGAGGCGACCGGACTGGAGGCCGGGACCACGGTCGAAGTCCGCTTATTCCAGGATGGGTGAACCCGCGGAGAAAGTCTACCTGCGGGACCTGCCGCTCGAGCAGGCCTGGGCCCAATTCACCTCAGCCCTCGAATCCCTGGGGCGGCTTGCTGCCCTGCCCGGCGAGCTGATTGCGCTCGATCAGGCCCTCGGTCGGGTTACTGCCGAGCCGGTGTGGGCCAAGATCTCGTCCCCGCATTATCACGCCGCCGCGATGGATGGCTACGCCCTGCGGGCTGCTGAAACGCAGGGCGCCAACGACCGATCCCCGATCACACTGCAGGTCGGCAAACAGGCCAGCTATCTGGACACCGGAGACCCATTGCCAGAGTGGGCCGACGCGGTGCTTCCGATCGAACTGGCCGAACCCGAGGGCGAAACCAGGCTTGGCCGGGCGCTGCAAGCGATCACGCTGCGGGCCGCGGTCACACCCTGGTCCAACGTTCGACCGATCGGGGAGGACATGGTTGTAAGTGAACTGGTGCTTCCGGCTGGCCATGTCCTGCGCCCGATTGACCTCGGCGCGGCCGCCGGCAGCGGCCATGCGCAGCTGCGTGTTCGGCGGAAACCGCGGGTTGCAATCATCCCCACCGGGTCAGAGCTCGTGCCGCCAAGCGAAAATCCCGCTCGCGGCCAGATCATCGAATACAACAGCCTGGTGCTCGCTGGGCAGGTCGAGAGCTGGGGCGGCGATGCCCGCCGTTGGCCGATTGTGCCGGATGAGCTGAGCCAGATTATCGCAGCCACGCGGGAGGCCGCCGCCTGGGCTGATTTGGTTCTACTCAATGCTGGATCCTCGGCTGGCCTCGAGGATTTTACTGCTGCTGCTGTGGCCGCCCTCGGCGAGGTGCTCGTGCATGGAGTAGCGGTCAGGCCGGGCCATCCGGTCATTCTTGGTCTGATCCGGGACGTGGGAGTGAGCTTGCCGGTTATCGGGGTCCCGGGCTTCCCGGTGTCGGCCGCGCTCACCGGCGAGATCTTTGTCCAGCCGCTGATCCGCCACTGGCTCGGGCTCCCCAAATCGGTTGGCCAGAGCCTCGAGGCCACTCTCACCCGCAAGGTGCACTCCTCCCTCGGCGATGACGAATTCCTACGCGTCAGCGTCGCGAGGGTCGGAGATCGAATCGTGGCGGCCCCTCTGGCCCGAGCTGCCGGCGTCATCATTTCTCTGGTCCGTGCGGATGGCGTGGTCCAGATTCCGGCTGGCACTCAGGGCTACCCGGCCGGCGCGAAAGTGCGTGTTCGGCTCTATCGCGAGCCTGAAGAAATAGATCGCACGATACTGATACAAGGGTCCCACGACCTGACCATCGACCTGCTGGCCCAACACCTGGCGGTTCGAGGGACGCGCTTGAGTTCCGCCAACGTGGGGAGCCTGGGAGGCCTGTTGGCGCTGCGACGCGGCGAGGCCCATCTGGCAGGGTGTCATCTGTTCGACCCGGAAACCGGTGACTACAACCTGGCGTATGTTCGGAAGCAACTGACCGGCGCTCCGGTTATGGTGGTCGGCCTGGTGGGCCGACAACAGGGGTTGATCGTGGCGAGTGGAAACCCGAAGCAGATCTCCGGCCTCCGGGATCTTGGTCGACCGGACGTAGCGTTTGTCAACCGACAACGCGGCTCGGGGACCCGGATATTGCTCGACTATCAACTAGAGCAGATGGGAATCGAAGCTGCTGCGGTCCGGGGCTACCAACGGGAGGAGTACACGCACCTGGCGGTGGCCGCCTCAGTGGCGGCCGGAAGTGCGGACTGCGGCATGGGAATTCAGGCCGCGGCGAGCGCGCTTGGCCTGGATCTTGTTCCGTTGTTTCGGGAGCGATATGACCTGGTGATCCCGGAGGAGCATTACATCACTCCGCTGCTCGCCCCACTGCTGGAGGCGCTTCATGACGAGGAATTCCGCACCGAGGTCACCAAGCTTCCCGGCTATGATCTGCAGCGAATGGGCGAGCAGATCGCCCGGCTCGCCTAGGCGCCGGCCAGCAGCTTGATCGGCACCGGGGTAAAGATCAGCACGAAGAGAATCAATCCAGCGATCGCTATCGCCTTGCGCCGTGAATCCAGCGGGGTGATATCGTCGAGCGGCTGCGCGTACGTCCGTCCCATGAGAAACGTCAGGCCTGCGAACAGCAGCCAGCCGTTCCAAACAATCGACAAGGCCAGCAAGCTAAGAATCACGACCGGCACGAGCCTGGCGGCTCTTTTCCCGCTAAGCGAATACAGCATGTGACCGCCGTCGAGCTGACCGACTGGTATCAGATTGAGGCCGGTGACCAGGAAACCGGCCCAGCCCGCCAGGGCCATCGGATGCAGTTGGACATCTCGGCCACCAAGCGGAACAGGCACCCCGAGCGGTCGACCGACTCCAAGGGCTAAGTTTCGCAGCCAGTAATACAGCGGCTGGACTCCCTCGTAACTGGCAGGCGCAGGCAGCAGTTCGCCTTTGACCAGGAATTTCGCGCCCAAGTAGAGTACGGAGTTCCCTTCCAGGAATGTCCCCCCGAGCTCGGCCGGACGGCTGGGCAACGGTCCAACTTCCGAGAGCGCCAGCCCGATGAGCACGACCGGAAGGGCGATCAGCATTCCAGCCAGTGGACCAGCCAAGCCGATGTCCAACAGCACTCGGCGATTCTTGGGAGGCGACCTCAACTGGATGAATGCGCCAAAGGTCCCGAGCAATCCACCCGGAAACGGTATGAAGAAGGGCAGTGAGACCGCAGTCTTGTGATAGCGACCCAACAAGTAGTGCCCGAACTCATGCGCCACGAGAATTCCGAGCAGGCTGGCTGCATAGAGCACTGCCAGCGGCACTGGTCGCCCAATCAGAGGCAGCTCTCTTGCCGAGGGAGTCTGCTGCAAGTACCCTTCGGCATACCCCGACCCGACCCACAGGACGGTGGCGAACGTGGCCAGGAACATTAGAACGTTGATGATCGGATTGCCGGCCTGCCTCGCCTTAATCTCTTCGACCGCCAACAGATAATGGAACTCGCCCTCTTCGCGCAACAGGATGGAGGCCCCCTCCCGAGCAAACTGCGGCTCCAATCGATCGTACGCCTGGTCTGAATCGATCTTCAGCCGGCCGCGGTATCTTGCCAGGAAGGGCCGACCTTCACCCGAGCCCTCGAAATGCGTCACATCCATCACGGCTCGAACTTGCGGAAGCAACCGCTCGGAAAGGTCCTGCGAACTTGGGTAAGAGGAGTTCATCTGACCTCAGGAAAGCAAACACGGGAGTGGATGGGAGTCGAACCCACCGCGGCCCGTTCAACGACCCGCCGCCGGTTTTGAAGACCGGGGAGCCCACCGGGGCCCAACCACCCCCAGGCTGGGCAAGCATACCCCACGGGTGTGGGGGTGACAAGATAACTCGATTCGCTGCCCTCGACTGCTGGATCGCCGGATTGCTTGCTACAATCCGGCCGTGACCTTCCCCTCCCCCCACAACGACGGGTCGCCCGACCGACCCGCATCCTCGAGCTCGATTGACCCTCCGGCGAACGCAGGTCATCCACTTGAATCGGGTTCGTCTCAATCACTGAGGCGCGATCGCTGGGCCGGCTGGCTCCAGGTGGCAGGTGCGGCAGGCATCGCGATCAGCATTCTCGCTGCGGCGGTTCTGGCCGGTTTCGCGGTGCTGGCATTCGTTGAGGGCGGGCCGTCTGCGGCGCTCGGCCCGGGCATCCAAGCGATCGCGGTTGGGATCGTCGGTGCTCTGGGGATCCCACTGCTGTATTGGGCCACCCGAGGCTCGACCAAACCGCTCGGTCCCGTCTCATCGCTGACATGGCTGCTCTCATTGGGCCTGTTCTCCGCGGGGCTGGCCCTGGGTGGTCTTGCATTCAATCGAGGCCTCTTACCGTGGCTATTGGGACCTGCCGCGCATCTGATGGCTTCGGCCGGTCCGGTTCTGTTCACCGCTTCGCTGGTCCTTCGAAGTGGGCCGGTCATCTCTCACCGGCGGCGTTGGGGACACTTCCTGGCGGGACTGTGGGTCGCACCTCCGCTCGCGTTGGTGCTCGAGCTCTTTGCTCTGGTTCCCACGGGCGTCCTTGTACTGCTCGGGCTTGCTGCTACAGAGGGAGGCCGCTCAGCACTCCAGGATCTGGCGGGCGCTGACCTCAACACCGAGGCGGACTTGTTGAACCTGCTGAGTCAGGTCCTTAGCCAGCCGATCGTGCTGGTCGTTGCGATCGCTTTCCTCGCAGGCCTGGTTCCACTGATTGAAGAGGCAGTGAAGACTCTGACCGTTTGGCCATTAATCCCGCGCCGGCCTCCAGCCAGCCAGGCATTCCTCGGAGGTGCTCTTGGCGGATGCGGCTACGCCCTCTTTGAGTCTCTCCTGTTGGCCCAACCGGGTGAAGCTTGGGTATCCACCATGGTGGCCCGCGCAGGTACGCCGCTTATCCATGCCTTCGCCACCGGACTGGTCAGTTGGGGCCTGATCGAGGCGGCAACCTACGGGCGATGGCTTCGCCTGCCCGCCCTGTACCTGCTGGCGGTGGGGTTGCACGGGTCATGGAATCTTTTCGCGGCTGGAATCGGGCTTGCAGGACTGTCGGTGGAGAGCGGGGCCGAGATCCTCAGTCCAGCGGCGGCCGGTATTCTGAGTTATTCCGGGCTGTTGGTGCTGCTCGGGTTGTCAACCATCTCGGCCGCTGGATTGATCTCCATCCCGAGATGGCTGGCGGGGCGTTGAGCATTGTTCGCCGGCTGGCGCTGACCCCTCCGGACGTGGTGATAAATGTAGTAGACAAACCCGGCCAAGAGCAGCGCCGCGATCGGAATATCAAACGGCCGCATCACTGCCCGGAGCTCCTCCCAGCGGGCCCCGAAGGCGTGGCCTCCGTAGGCCAGGGCTCCGGTCCAGATGAACGATCCGAGGAATGTGTACACCACAAACGGCAGGAACCGCGCCCTGGCAACGCCGGCTGGGAAGGAGATAAACGTCCGTACGATCGGCAGTAATCGCGAGAGAAATGCCGCCCAGTCGCCCCAGCGCGCAACCCAGCGGTCGGCCATCTCCAGGTCATGGTGGCTCACCATGAGATAGCGCCCATAGCGATCCAGGAAGCTCCGGCCTCCGTACGCGCCAAGACCATAGGAGAGGATCGAGCCTATGGTACAGCCCAGTCCACCCCAGAATCCTCCCAGCAAGAGGGCCATCCACCCGCTGCCTCCGCGTGCCTGAACCAGTAGCCAGCCTGCAAGCGGCATTGTGACTTCGCTCGGTATGGGGATATTCGCGCTCTCTAACGCCATGATCGCGACGACGCCTCCCCATCCCATCGTTTGGAAGAGCTCGGTCAGGAAAGCGACGATCTGATGTTCCAGCTCAGCAGGCATGGATCCCTAAGGTCGAGTCAGGTCGACGAGGGGGCGAGTATAGCTATGTTCGACCCTGGGAACAATGCATGCTTGACTCCACCTACCCCGCATGCTACAGTACCGCCCTTAGAACATAAGTTCACAAACGAAGCCGCCATCGTGCCCAAGCCGCGCATCGAACTTATGATGGACCGCCTGAGAGACTTGCAGGCCTCGTCTCCAGATGTGGAAGCCTCTGCGATCGTGAGCGTCGATGGCCTGACGATGGCTTCGGCCCTACCGTCCAGCGTTGAAGAAGACCGGGTCTCGGCCATGTCGGCAGCCATGCTTTCGCTCGGCGAACGGATCGCCACCGAGCTCGGGCGCGGCAAGCTGGATCAGGTATATATCAAGGGCGAGAATGGGTATGTGATCCTGATGGCGATCGCCAAAGAAGCGGTCCTCACGGTGTTGGCGCGCGATCGGGCCAAGCTTGGGTTGCTATTCCTCGATATGCGGCGGGCAACGGAGGACCTGGCCAACCTGCTCTAGCGATCTAGGCATGCGGCAACTGACCGTCGTCGTTCCCACTTACAACGAAGCAGCCAACCTCCCCTCGCTCCTCTCCGAGCTCACGGCCCTCGGCCTTCCGAATCTTAAAGTCCTGATCGTAGACGACGCCTCGCCCGACGGAACGGGTCAGCTCGCCGAGGAGCTTGCCGACCAGATGCCCGGAAGGATATCGGTCATCCACCGCACCGGAAAGCTTGGCCTGGGTTCCGCCTACATCAAGGGCTTTCGGGCCGCCCTGGCAGACGGCGCGCAGGCCATCGGACAGATGGATGCCGATTTCTCCCACTCTCCACGATATCTTCCAGAATTCCTTCAGGGGTTGGAAACAAGCGACGCGGTCTTCGGTTCCCGTTACGTCGAAGGTGGCCGGGTGGACGAGCGCTGGAGTTTCGGTCGGTCTTTCCTCTCCAAGTTCGGCAACACGTATGCACGCGTGATCTTGGCGATGGAGATACGAGACGCCACAGGCGGTTTTCGGCTCTGGCGCGCCGAAACGCTGAATGCAATTCCCCTCGATCGGATCCGCTCGGAGGGATACGTGTTCCAAGTGGAGATGGCCTACGTGGCCAAGCGACTCGGATTCAAGATCGCCGAGCTGCCGATCTATTTCGAAGACCGGCGCATCGGCCAGTCCAAGATGTCACTTCGGATCCAGTTGGAGGCGGCCATCCGAGTCTGGCTGCTTCCCTTCAGCTATCGCGGTTTGCGGTCGGTCCGTCCCTGAGCAGCGGGCACCCGAATTGCACGGAATCAGCGGAACGCGATACAGCGGGCCCGAAGTCTAGGCCACGCCGTCTCCCCGGCTCAACCGCCGACTCTCTTCCAGCAGCCCCAGGCCGATCGCCGCGCGCGCCAACCCAGCCCAATCCTCCAGACCTAATTCCTGGGGCCTGGCCAGGGACCGGATTTCCGCCTCGGCCAACACCTCTACCGCCTTCTCCGCAGGCCAGCCCAGTCCGGCTGCGAGCGTGTTCTTGAGCATTTTGCGGCGCTGAGCAAAGCCCGCCTTCGCCAGCCGAAAGACCGGTTCGACGAGCGACAGGTCGAATGGCGGCGTCGAGTGCGTATCTATGCGCAGAACCGCGGAGTCGACCTCCGGTCGAGGGTAGAAGGCTGCAGCCGGGATTCGGGCACCCAATTTGGGAACGCCGAACACCTGAACGCTGACGGCAAGCAGGCTCATCTCGCCCGGCCCCGCGACGATTCGCTCGGCTACTTCACGCTGGATCGTTAGCACCATGCGCTCCGGCCGGTCTTGCGATTCCAGAAACCGCCGGATCAGGGCCGAAGTGATGTTGTACGGGATGTTGGCCACGACTTGGTACGGGCCGACTGGCAGAACCGCACCCAGATCTATTTCCAAGATGTCTGCGGCGAGGATCTCAACCCCGGTCAGCCCCTCCAGCACTTCTCTGAGGATCGGCAGCAGCCGCCGGTCCACTTCGATCGCAATCACTCGACGAGCGCCGACCGCCAGTTCGCGCGTCAAAGCACCGAGTCCGGCGCCAACTTCCAGGACCGTCTCCTTTCCAGTGAGCTCGGCGGCCGCCACGACTTGCATCAGCGCGCCGCGGTCAATCAAGAAATTCTGCCCGAATCGCTTGAGGGGGCGGATCCCATGCCTTCGCAGCAGGCGGGGAGCGTCGAGTGCCTGCGGCACTAGGGGAAGATGTAGACGATCGAGCCTGGAGGAGGAACTGGGGTGAGGAAGTAGACCGTCAGGTATTGGTGCCAACCCACGTAGTTGTCATCGTCATACCCGAGGTCGATCCAGCGACCGCGTACTCCCCCTCCGGTGTCGGCCGCCTCTGCGAAGCCATAACCCGGCACATACATCCGGGTCCCGAAGGGGATCAGGCTGCGGTCGATTGCCACTAAGCCTTTCGTGAGCGGCCTGCCGGAGGCTGTAATCCCAAACCAGGGGTGATCGGGAGGAATGCCGGCGCGTGAGGGCGAGTAGGAAGTGGCATACATTGTCACCGCCCGCCAATACTCAATTGAGCCGTCTGCGGTCGCCACCGCTCGGATGACAATATTCGTCCCGTATCCGACGATCTGGTCGCTCGCCTCTTGGGCCACCCACTGCCCTTCGATTGAGCGGCTCACTTCCTGGCCGTCCTCCAGACGTATCCGCACTCTCTCCGCCAAGACGCCATAGGCACCAGGCTGCTGGGTCTGTTTCTGGTCAATCTCCAGCGCATCGAGTGGCTGGTAGAGGGTCTCGAAGGGCAGAGGTCGCTGTTCGATCTGAACCTGCTCGATCACGCGTATGACCCGGATCTGTGCATCTGCTGGGAAGGCTTCGTTCGAGGCTGGGAGCGCATAATCCAAACCGGCCAGTGGGGTTCCCACGTCGCTCAGTGCCTCCCCCACCGTCGCGGCCGCCGTCCGGCCTCGGATAGCCGTGTCTCCAACAACGATCTGGACGGGCCGAGATCGAACCAGCCGAGCAGAGATCGGCCCGTTGAGCGCGGTTTCAGGAGCGGGTACGAGCCGGTCTCCTTCGAAAAGCTCGATGCCCGCTTCCCACAGGGCCTGGGCAAGCGTTGGCGCGGCCGAAAATAGTGTCCGGGGAGTCCCATGCTCTTCCAGGCGAATCGAAACTGCGCTGCGAAGCTCGATGTGTTCGGGTCGTCCGTTCGATCCGTCGGTGAGAAGCGGCATCCCATTCACACTCAACTGATCGCCAGGGAACAGTGTCTCCCCCGCAAGCGAGAGCAGATTCCCCGGAGCGAGTTCCGGAGAAATCAGGACCTGGTCTGCTCCGCCCGCACGAATGGCGATTGGCCGAGCTCTATCGAGCTGAACGACCGGGATTGTTTTCCCCTCCCAAGACAGCAGTGAACCGAGCCCTGGAGCCACTCGGTCCTGGGTTGCTGGCTCGTAGCCGGCCTCGTGCAGGATATCGGCGACCCGTCGAGCGTGCGTGAGAACCGCCTGGGCCTCGCCGTCCACCAGCAAGTGGAGTGGTTTCGCGGTGGCCCGATACAAAATTACAAGCCCGCCCACGACAAGCAGCAGAACCGCGCCTTGATTAAGGCGAATTCTCGGCAAGCTTTCCATCGGGCGGCAGTATACCAGTCCGCCTACTTGCGGTCCCCGTTGGCTTGCAGACTTGAGAGCCGGCTTCTAAGGG
>CAYHJH010000024.1:6802-15037 GCA_964356605.1 uncultured Anaerolineaceae bacterium | reverse complement strand
CTCCGATGACCGGGTGGAGAATATCTGGCTGCGCCTCGAGGAGCAGGTCGAAGCGATTCTGATCCAACACGCCGATGAGGTCGAGGCCATGGTTGAGGCGTTGCTCGAGAAACATGAGCTTTCAAACGCTGAAGTCTTGCAGATCCTGGGCAAGAACAGCATTCAGATTGCAGTCGAACAGGGGCTGGAACTGGAGAGCGTGCTCGAGCAGATGGGCGTCAACCCCAGTGGGCTGGCCTATCAGCGCAGGGAGGAGCTGCCCACCGGTGAGACGGCTGCCAATCCGAAGGCCTCCACCGACTCCGACGAGCCAGAGAAGATCAGGCGGAAGAAAACAAAGTCACAGGGCTAGCCGTTATTCGGCAGAGAAAGAGGGAGGCCGCTTCCGGCCTCCCTCTTGTTTTTCAGGCTGACGGTTTACTTCCAGGACCAGAAACCGACACTGCCCTCGGTGAGGAACCGCGGCTCGAAATCACCGGAGGCCGGAACAATGAACAACCCCTGTTGATCTTCACCAGCAACCGCCGAAATCACCAGATAGTTGCTATCGGGCGACCAGATCGTGACCGATCGCTGATACTGGTCGAAGAAAGGAAAGAGGTTAAAGAAATCCTCGGTTGGCTGGAAGGAGGCGATCTGCTTGGTGTTGCCGCTGCGGGCCTCGGCGATATGCAATTGGAGAAAGAAACGCGTATTTTCGGCCGTCTGCTCTTCGCCTTCCGCCGCATCGGAGACAAAGAGCGGCACGAAATAGGCTACTTTCCTCCCGTCCGGTGCCCAGAAGAAGCCCAGCACCTGTTCGGCCTCAGTTTCGATCCGCTCCGGTTCCTCCGGCCGGCTCAGGTCGAGAAAGGTCAGGTCGCCAAGCAGCGCTTGGTTGGTGGTGTCACCAACCAGGTAGGCTGCGTAATCCCCTCTTGGGGCCCAAGCAAAAGCGATGCTTCCCTCGTAGTCCGTGAGTGAGCGCTGCACCCTGCCGACCGCATCTGCCAGCACCAGCTGGGCTTGGCCTCCCCCGGTGTCGCCGGCCAAGAGAACGTACTCCCCATCGGGGGAGAAGGCCGGAGCCTGGAAATTGGTCGGCTCGATGCCCAATCCGATCACTCGAACGACGGGGTCCACCTGCAAGAATGATATTCTGGCTGCCCCGGGGTTGGCCACGGAAGATCCGCCCACATGCGCCAGCACCTGCATTCCATCCGGTGCCCAAGCCCAGTAATATGGCCGTCCGGTGTCGATCAACGAAGTCTTACCGCCATCGGCCGCCGCTAGCTGCATGGCCATCGAGGTACTTCCCTGGCTTGAGCTCAGGAAACTCACCCACTCCCCATCCGGCGACCAATACAGGTAGAAGGGCACATGCTGCTCGCTGTTGTAGATCTCTACCGGCGACTGTTCGTCCGGATCGGCGGTAAAGATGCCGGCCGCAGTTAGCCCATCTTCAGCAACTTCGAAACCAACGAACGCCAGCTTGTTGTCAGCCGCCGACCAGGTGGGGAAATCATAGAAACGTTGCAACCCCTCTTCGCGCGGGTGCGCATCTTCCGTGATCATGGTCTGATTGCCACCGCCCTGATCGATGGTGTACACGTTCCCGTCAGGTCCGATATAGGCAATCAGCCCGCTCTTGCGCTCCAAGCCCGCCAGCAGGGGGCTTTGCGGCAGGCGCAGGCCTCTCTCAGAGCAGCCTGCCAGGGACAGCGCTACAAGCGGAAGAAGCCATCGCCACATGGGATTACCAGACCGGAAACCGGTTGGCACATTCTAACATGGGGGCTTGGACGCGTTCTTGAACGCCGCATGCGAGTTGCGCGCTACCCAGATTCGTCCGACCGGCCTGACTCTCCTGAGCTTCCGGCGCTCACGCAACTTGCAGCTCTTCGGCGAGCTTCCGGTCGAGCTTCCCCATCGGCACGTGTCGCAGCTCTTCCAGCTCGATCCAGCGTGTGTCCTCGCGCTCGCGCAGCCGGCGACCCGTGAACCGGCACCGGTATGGTTGCAGCGTGACCTTGTAATGGGAGTAGGCGTGCTGCAGCGGCGACAACGGATCCCCAACCTGAACTTGAATTCCCAGCAGCTGCTCGATCAACCTACGCAGACCGGCCTGCGGGGTCTCGCCCTGCTCTAACAAGCCTCCCGGAAAACTCCACAAACCACCCAGCAAGCCGCCGGTCGGATTGCGTCGGACCAGCACGCTTCCGTCCAGTTGCCATACGGCGGCCACGGCCAGTCGCTGCGGGAGCGGTTCCCGCTTGGCCCGGACCGGAAGCTGGTGCTGCGTCCCCCGCCGGCGCGCCAGGCAGTGCCGCTCCAGAGGGCATACCGTACATGCCGGTGCGCGTGGCGTGCAAATCAGCGCGCCGAGATCCATCATGGCCTGATTGAATTCGGAAGCCTTGCCCCGGGGCAGGATCGAGTCTCCCAACTCGCGCAGCGTACGCTCACCCTCCGGGCTGCGCGGATCCAGATGCAGATCAAAAAGCCGCGCCAGCACTCGCCGCAGGTTCCCCTCCAGCGCCAGGGTGTCCTGACCATAGGCGATTGCGGCAATGGCCGAAGCGGCGTATCGCCCGATTCCAGGCAACTCCTCCAGCAGGTCACGGCTATGCGGGAGTTCCCCGCCAGACCGGACTACGACGAGATTCGCCGCCTGATGCAGGTGGCGAGCGCGGGAGTAGTAGCCCAAGCCTTCCCAGACCTGCAGCACCTCCTCGAGACTGGCCTTAGCCAAAGTCTCCGTGTCGGGGAAGCGCCGCAGGAAACGTTCGTAGTAGGGCAGGACCGTTTCGACCCGGGTCTGCTGCAGCATCACCTCGGAAACCCAGATCGCATACGGATCGCGAGTGCGCCGCCAGGGAAGGTCTCGACCCGAGTTGGCATACCATCCCAGGAGGTCAGCCGAGAGCGCGGCGGGCATGCGCGAATTGTACCGGGGCCGGCAGCTATAATTAGCCGAGAACCTAGCCGCGCTCACGCCGCAGAGACCCTGCAGAGACAATTCCATGCCAGTCTTTAATCAAGCTCTCGAGAATTACGTTCGTTCGACGTTTGCAGTTGAAGACGAGGCGCTGGCGACCATCCGGCGCGAGATTCCCCGGAGGGGCCTGCCGGAGATCACCGTGAGGCCCGAGGAAGGCCGTTTCCTTCAGTTTCTGGTTGCGGCGAGCGGCGCCCGGCAGGCAGTGGAGATCGGGACGCTAGGCGGCTACAGCGGGACCTGGATCGCCCGCGGACTTCCTCCCGAAGGCCGGCTGGTTACCCTGGAGAAGGAGCCCAGCTACGCGGCGGTCGCCCAGGAGCATTTCAAGCTGGCAGGCGTGGCCGAAAAAGTGGATCTGCGGGTGGGCGATGCCCACGAGCTGCTGCCCAAGCTGGCGCCCGAGGGACCCTTCGACTTTATGTTTATCGACGCCGAGAAGGACGGCTACCCAGCTTACCTGGACTGGGCGGAAACCAACTTGGCTCCGGGTGGGATCCTGGCAGCGCACAATGCTTTTCGGCATGGCGCCGTGGTCGAGCCCGCCAACCAGGAAACGAGTGTGCAGATCACTCGCAGCTTTAACCAGCGGCTGGCTACTGATTTCCTCTCGACCATTTTCCCCGCTGGCGACGGTACTGCCATTGCGGTGATGCGCGCTCGCTCCTAACACAACTCCCGCTCTCTCCACACAATTTGAGTGAATCGCCCAATTTGGGAAGCCCGGCTGAACGGCGCTCGCCAAGGAAGCATTCATACACATTTCTTACGCGCTGGGGCAGGCCCCAATAGGGCCCGGATGCTATAATGCGCTCGGGTTTGCCAGGAGGTAGCCACCCATGATGCGTTTTGACCGCTTCACCGAGCGGGCGCAGGACGCAGCCCAGCGTGCGGCGGAGATCATCCAGCGCTACGGGCACAACCAGATCGACACCGAGCACATCCTGCTCGCCTTGATCGAGCAGCCGCAGGGCGTCATCACTCAAATCCTAGAGCGGCTCAATATCGATATCGAGGCACTGACCGATCGCATCGATAAGCAGCTCCGGGCCAGTCCCAAGGCCAACATTTACGGAGGTGGGGCGGGCCAAATTTTTATCACTCCTCGGGTGAAGCGAGTGGTGGATATGGCCAATGAGGAGGCCAACCGCCTGAGCGACGAGTTCATCTCGACCGAACACATCTTCTTGGCAATCCTCTCCGAGCGCAACACCGCCATCTCTCGCCTGCTCAACGAGGAGGGCATCACCAAAGAGCGGGTGTCCGACACGATCAAGGAGATCCGCGGTGGCCAGCGGGTGACCGATCGCAAGGCCGAGTCGCGCTACCGCACCCTGGAAAAATACTCGCGCGATCTCACCCAACTGGCAAAGGAAGGCAAGCTGGATCCGGTGATCGGCCGGGACCAGGAGATCCTGCGGGTCATACAGATCCTCTCCCGCCGGACCAAAAACAACCCGGTGTTGATCGGGGAGGCCGGCGTGGGCAAGACCGCCATTGTGGAGGGCCTCGCCCAGAAAATCGCCACCAATGACGTGCCGGAGATTCTGATGGGTAAGCGGGTCGTCTCGCTCGATTTGGGCGCGATGATCGCCGGCTCGCGCTTCCGCGGGGAATTCGAGGAGCGGCTGAAGGCCGCCATCGAAGAGATTCAGCGAGCGGAGGGCGAGATCATCCTGATGATCGATGAGCTGCACACCGTCGTCGGAGCGGGCGCCGCACAGGGAGCAATGGACGCCTCCAACATGCTCAAGCCGGCGCTGTCGCGCGGCGAGCTGCAGTGCGTTGGCGCCACCACCCTGGATGAGTACCACAAATACATCGAAAAGGACGCCGCGCTGGAACGCCGCTTCGCCCCGGTCTACGTGGATGAACCCACCATCGATGAGTCGATCGCCATGCTCCACGGGCTGCGGGATCGCTACGAGGCCCACCACAAGGTGAGTTTTTCCGACGAAGCGCTGGTGGCAGCAGCCAGGCTGTCCAATCGCTACGTCACGGGGCGCTCGCTTCCCGACAAGGCGATCGACCTGATGGATGAGGCGGCCGCCAAGGTACGGGTGGCCCTCTACTCTCTGCCTCCGGATCTCAAGGAGCTCAAGAGCGTTATCGACCGTTTGATGGCCGAGGAAGAACAGGCCGGGGTGGAACGCGACTACGAGCGAGCGGCCGAGAAGAAGTCCGAACGTCTGCGGCTGGAGAAGGAGTTCCATGAGAAGCGGGATGTCTGGGAGGCCGAGCATCAGCTCGACGAGATCGTGGATGAAAGCGACATCGCCGAAGTGGTGCACATGTGGACCGGCATTCCAGTCAGCCAGATGATGGAAACCGAGGCCGAAAAGCTGCTGCTGATGGAAGAGCGGCTGCAAGAACGCATCGTCGGTCAAGACGAGGCCATCCATGCCCTCTCAGACGCCATCCGGCGGGCGCGGGCCGGGCTCAAAGACCCCCGAAGGCCGATCGGTTCCTTCATTTTCCTGGGCTCCTCGGGCGTCGGTAAGACCGAAATGGCCAAGGCCCTGGCCGAGTTTATGTTTGACGACGAGGACGCACTGTTGCGCATCGATATGAGCGAATACCACGAGCAGCACACTGTCTCGCGGCTGTTTGGTGCTCCACCTGGCTACGTCGGGTACGAGGAAGGCGGCCAGCTCACCGAGGCGGTGCGGCGCCGACCTTACCGGGTGATCCTGTTTGACGAGATCGAAAAGGCCCACCCGGAGGTCTGGAACGCGCTGCTGCAGATCCTGGACGACGGACGACTGACCGATGGGCAGGGCCGGGTGGTCGATTTCCGCAATACGGTCTTGATCATGACCTCCAACCTCGGCACCGAGTACGTGACCCGGGCCGGGACCCTCGGATTCCGCAGCCGGAGCGAAGATACTCAAAAGACGGAGTCGGAGGAGAAGATCGAACAGGCGTTGAAGGACACCTTCCGACCGGAGTTTCTCAACCGCATCGACGAGATAATCATCTTCTCGCAACTCAGCATCGAACAGATGGAGCGGATTGTCGACCTGCAGATGGCGAAGGTGCGCGAGCGGCTGGCTGAGCACGGCCTCAAAGTGGAGGTCTCGCCCGCTGCCCGCAGCTGGCTGGCGGAGGAAGGCTATGATCCAGCCTTCGGCGCCCGGCCGCTGCAGCGAGCGCTGCAGAAGTATGTCGAAAGCCCGCTATCGGTAAAGATCCTGCAGGGCGAGTTTCAGCAGGGGGATACGGTGGTCGTGGACCACGTTGCAGAACAAGGTGTCGTCTTCCGCCGACCGGAAGGCAGCACGCCGGTCGAGATCAAGGAAGAGGTCTCAGCCTAGGCGCGTCTGAGAAGAAGCTGGAAAGCTGAACCTCCGGGACTAGATCTACCCCGGAGGTCATTGTTTAAGTCGTGTGGGGCTGTGCTTGCCCAGGTCACTCCCTCAGCCTGCCTCACCGCGCGGGACCGGTTCCCCGCCACAACCGCTTATCGCGTGTTTACGCTTAGCCCAAAGCCACAGCGTTTTGCAGCAGCGCCTCCGCCGACTGCAGGTTAGACTCGCTCTCCTCACCCAGCATCTCGGCCAGTTCCGCGAGACGCTCGCCCCGCTCAAGTGGCCTGACCTCGACGACGGTGCGACCCGATCGCACTCGTTTCTCCACCTTGAAGTGTTGGTCTCCGTGGGCGGCCAGCTGCGGCAGGTGGGTGACGCAGAGCACCTGATGGTTCCGTGCCAGACCCCACAGCTTTCGGCCCACGACGCCGCCGGCTCGCCCCCCGATGCCCTGATCGATCTCGTCGAAGATCAGCGTAGCTCGCCGGTCGGCCTGGGCCAACACGCTCTTCAAGCCAAGCATCAAGCGAGACGTCTCCCCACCGGAGGCGATCTTGGCCAGCGGCTTAGGTCCCTCTCCCGGGTTGGGCGCCACCAGAAACTGCACCTTGTCTAGCCCGGTGGGGCCAAGGGCCACCTGCCTTCCATCGATGGCTACCCCCTGCGCGTCGTCCTGCCACTGAATGTCCACCTCGAACTTGGCACCGGCCATGTTCAGCTCAGCCAGGTCAGCGCCGACCTCCGCGGCCAGTGCAGCTGCGGACTGTCGCCGGTCGCGCGACAGCTCTTGCCCGACCTCAGTCAGGCGATCGAGCAGCTGGCACTCCTCGGTCTGTAGCGCATCCAAGTTCTCGACGGCATGCAGGATTCCATCCAACTCTGTCTGCGCGGTCGCCGCGAATGCCTGCACCGCCTGCAGGTCCTCCCCATATTTCCGGGTGAGATCCCGTATCACGCCAAGCCGCGCTTCCACTTCATCCAGTCGGAGCGGATCGGGTTGGACTTGCTCCAGATAGCTTCGCAGCAGCCGGGCCAGATCACTCAGTTCCTCCGTTAGCGCCTGGGCCCGCTGGCCCGGTTCTCGCATCAGCGGGTCGATCTCGGCCAGATGCAGCAACGCTCCTGCAGCTTCTCCCAGGCGATCGACGGCTGAACTTCCCACCCCGCCTTCATCGTCTAACGCCGCCAGGGCATTCAGCGTTATACCGCCCAGTTTTTCGGCGTTGATCAGGCGGTCTCGCTCCTCCAGCAACCGCACACTCTCGCCCTCCTGAAGCGTGGCAGTCTCGATTTCGTTGATCTGGTATCGCAAGAGATCGGCTCTGCGTTCACGATCACGCTCTGCAGAGCGCAATTCAGATAGCTCACGCCGAACATCCTGGAGGCGCTTGAATGCTTGCGCATACTCTCCGACCAGCCCATCCGTGTGCGCGAAACGGTCCAAGAGCTGCAGATGCTCCCGGACCTGCAGCAGGCTCAGGTGTTCTGATTGGCCATGGACATCGATCAGCCACTCGCCGACTGCCTTGAGTTGATTCAGGCCGACTGACCGACCGTTGATCCGACAGATGCTGCGCCCTTGTCGTCGAATCTCTCTAGCCAACACCAAGACGGACGAATCTTCCAGCAGGCCATCTTGCTCGAGCAATGCCTGCACTTCGGGCAGTCGCACGGGGTCGAGAACAAAGAATCCCTCCACCAGGGCCAGCTCCGCACCCGAGCGCAGCAGCGTGCTATCGGCTCGCCCGCCGAGCAGCAGCTCAACCGCGTCGATAATGATCGACTTCCCGGCCCCGGTCTCTCCGGTAAATACGGTGAACCCCGAACCGAAGCTGAGCTTCAGCTCGTCAATGATGGCGAAGTCCCGAACACGCAGCTCAGTCAACATGGATGCAGTTCACAGCCGGACCCCTCGCAGGCGAGCGAGCATCGCTGCGATCATTAGCCCAC
>CAYHJH010000024.1:2718-6702 GCA_964356605.1 uncultured Anaerolineaceae bacterium | reverse complement strand
TAGCCCACGGGGGTCTGGACCGCGCAGCTGACACAGATAGGTTTGTTGCAGCGATTACAACGCAGCCCAGTTTCGCGGTCCGGGTGGTTGGCGCAGGTGAGGACAGCCTCGGTCACTCTGGCGATCCGAGGCTGGAGAGCTGGTTCATCCGAGCGGTCAGATTGCGATAGAAGTAGCCCGGATCCTGCAGCCGCGCGAACCGCACCACGTGTTCACTGGCCCGAATTTCCACGGCGTCCCCATCCTTCAGTGAAACCGGCTGGCCACCATCCACGCTCAAGACGGCTTGGTGAGTCGAGCGCACCTCCACTCGCACCGAGGACCCCTCGTGCAGCACGATGGCGTGTTCGGCTGACAGATGAGGAGCGACCGGTACCAGGAGAATGTTCCGCAGCTCGGGTGGCAAGATCGGCCCGCCGGCGGCCAGGGCGTAGGCGGTGGATCCGGTCGGAGTGGCGGCGATCAGTCCGTCGGCCACATAGGTCGTCAAGTAGCGACCGTCGATCTCGGCCGTCAGGTCAACCGGACGGACAATCTCGCCGCGGCCGATGAAACACTCATTCAGCACCTCCCACCTCCCGAGGGACTGATCCTGGCGGCGATGATCGGCGAGCAGCATCATCCGCTGTTCCAGCCAGTAGTCCCCCCGGACCACGCGATCCAGCGCCACCTGCCAATCCTCCTTGCGCACTTCGGTCAGGAAGCCAAAGCGGCCCAGATTGATGCCGAGAATCGGCACCTGCAACGGGGCGCACAGGTGGCCAGCCCGCAGCATAGTCCCGTCCCCGCCGAGGGCGATGAAAAGGTCCACCGGATCAGTCTCCACCTGGGCGCGGAGGATCTCTTCATTGAGCGATCCCCAGGAGGAGCCAAATTCCAGCGCTTCCAATTTGCGGCTGATCTCCTCAGCCAGCCGGATCGCCTCCGGCATCTGAGGATTGGCGGCGACCAAAAAGCGCCGAGGCGGAGCAGTCACGGCGGTGGATTGCATACCAGACTTCAAACCCCGATCTCCACTTATCGCTCGTCCAGCTTCTTTTCGACCGCGTCGAGCGCGGCCCTCAAGCTGCTTTGCTGCAAACTGGTCGTGACATCGCCGCGAGTGCGTTCGACCAAACCCCGCACCAGGTCCGTAGTCCGGCGCAGGTTTCCGGTAATGGCATCGGGGAAATCGACCGTTACCAGCAACCCATAAATGTCATCCATCATCGCCAGCAGCCGCTCGGCCTCTTCGGAGTGCTCCCGTCGCAGGATATCCAGGGTGCGCCTCCGCAGCTCGCCGACCGCTTCCCCCAGCCCGCCGAGGTAGGCAGCGTACTCTACGCCCAGCTCGTCCGGATCGGGCAGAGCTTCGCCTCCAAGCAAGGCAAAAACGATCGAGGCCTCCGCATACTCTTTGAAGGCATCCTGGGTGTACCCCATATGGTAGAGGTCCGGGTACGACCCGAGGTCGGCTTTCAGCACCTGGATGATCTCATTGGCCTGATCCAGGTGCTGCCTGGCGAGTTCCCGTTCGTCCCGATGGGCAGCCCTGATCGCAGTGGCGCAGTGGCGGATAAGCGTGCGCGAGCGCTGCAACGCCGCGTCGCGGGCACTGTTCTTGCCCTCGAAATAACTCAGGATGCGTTCGCCGATCGGGCCAAGTCTGTCCATATTTATTGCTACTCGGCCGGCTTGTCCGGGGGCGGGTTCTTGAACAGCTGGTCAGCGAGGTTCGGACCCTCCGGGACCTTAATCTCCCCGAAGTGGGATTCATAGCGCGAGATGTGGTCGTTCAAGGCCCGCAGCAAGAGCTTGGCATTCAAGGCGGTCATTACCACCCGGGCCTTCACTTTGGCCTGGGGAAGCCGCGGCATCACCTGCGCAAAGTCCAACACGATCTCAGAGGCCGAATTGGTGACCATGGCGAAGTTGGCGTAGGTCGGCTCGAGGTTGGCGGGCAGGTGTACCTGGACCTGGCCCGCGACGGCTTTGGGTTGGTCAGACATGGGGGCTCCCTATGAGGGACAGGCCCTCAAGCGTTGCTTGAGGGCCTGTCGTCAATTTGCGACCTAGAAGGGGATCTCGTCTTCTGTGGCGGGACCGCTCTCTTCAGCGGCCACGGCCTCATCGCGCCCTCCGAGGAAGCGCACGGTTTGCGCGCTTACCTCGAAGGAAGCCGCCGGCGATCCGTCCTGCCGGTTCCAGATGCGAGGGTTGCCATTCTCGTCGGGCACGAGCCGCCCCTCGACCAGCACCTGACGACCTTTGCGCAGGTACTGGTGGACAGTCTCCGCTTGGCGACCCCAAACCGAGACCCGGAACCAGACCGTCTCGTCCCGCTGCTCGCCGGAGCTGTCGGTGAAGCGGCGATTGGAAGCGACCGAGAGGTTGGTCACCGCCTGGCCGCTCGGCGTGTAGCGCATCTCAGGGTCTTTCCCGAGATTGCCGACCAGCAATACCTTGTGAAACATGGAGGCTCCTTTTCAGTGGGGGGCAATTTGCCGTTACGGCCCGGGTGGCCGATTTGAGTTACAGTTACCCCACCGGACTAGAACAATTGTACTAGTATCCTATGAATTTGTCAAGGACCATACCCTTCCAGCCGCACATGGCCGAAAGCACCCGATCATCCCGGATGCAGGATCTCCTCCAGGGCGTCAAGCAGGGTGCGCACGTGCTGCTCCTGGGCGGAGTGGCCCATCAGGCCGATCCGCCACGCCTTTCCTTTCAGGTCACCGAGCCCACCCGCGATCTCGATCTTGTACTCCTGCCGCAGCCGGCCCCGCACGGCCGCCTCGTCCACCCCATCCGGAACCCGGACCGTCGTCACGGTGACCATCCGGTACGGCTCCGGCACGAACAGCGTGAGATCCAGCTCCCACAGTCCCTCCCACAACATTTCAGCGCAACGACGGTGGCGCGCCCAGCAGGCTTCCAGGCCCTCCTCGGCAAGCAGCCTCAGTCCCTCGTAGAGGGCAAAGTTGGCTGAGATTGGCGCGGTGTGGTGATAGGTGCGTTCTTTACCCCAGTACTTCTGCACACCGGTGAGGTCAAAATACCAACTCGCGACTGGAGTCTTCCTCGCTACCAACGCCTGCTCGGCGCGCGGGCCAAGCGTGATCGGGCCGAGGCCAGGTGGGACGCTCAGGCACTTCTGACTGCCGGTGTAACACACGTCGATTCCCAAGTCGTCGACCAGCAGTGGAACGCCTCCCAATGTTGCAACGGCATCCACCACGAAGAGTCCCCCGTGGGCACGGACGAGCCCGGCGATCTCTGCTAGGGGTTGTAGCGTACCGGTGGAGGTCTCGCCATGCACAATGGCCACCACCTTGGCCGGCCGCGCCTCCAGCGCCGCTTGAACCTCTTCGACCGTGAAGACCTCCCCCAAAGGCCGATGGATGGTGTGCAGGTCGCCCCGGTAGCGGCGGGCCATATCGGCCATGCGCTCCCCGAAGTACCCGTTGATGCACACCAGCACCGGGTCGCCCGGCTCGATCAGGTTCGCCATGGCGGTCTCCATGGCCGCGCTTCCGGTTCCCGAGACCGGGATCGTGAGCGGGTTTTGAGTCTGAAAGGCGTAGCGCAGCAGGTCCTGGATGCGATCCATGGTCTGCAGGAAGATCGGGTCGAGGTGGCCGACCATCGGCGCAGCCATGGCCTGCAGGACGCGCGGATCCACGTTGCTGGGCCCTGGCCCTAAGAGCAGCCGAGAGTCAGCCTCCAGTGGGGGGTGTGAGGGGGCGGAGTAGGGCGTCGTCATCGCACTTCAAGCCTCCTTTCCCATCCGGGTGCATTCCAATTCTATTATGAACCCGTTGCCAGGCAGCAACAGCACTCGGTGAAGTCCGAGCCCGTCATTCTTGCGACCTAGCAAACCCATGAAGCCAGGCTGCCTTGGCCCTCGAAAAAAACCTGCCGGTAGGTTCATCCGGGCAGAGTAGCAACCGGCCAGGTATAATTTAGTACAAGGCCTTAACAAAAATTGCGCTGAGGATCCGC